>WGBU01000153.1 GCA_015494155.1 Deltaproteobacteria bacterium
GAAAAAATAAGGCTGTACGTAAGATGGCAGGAACAAAAAGAAAAGGAGATAGAAAGTAAGCAGTTTAATCTATTCAACTAGAAGTAATGTGGCACCTTTCAGGGCCCAATATTTAACAAGCCACCGCCTTTGGCGGTGGTAAATTGACTCTAATGTGCTTATTGACATCGTGACAGACGATCCTAAATGGTGCGACTGGTCGTCTTCAATGCTGGCAAAATTTCTCGATGAAGATATAGTGAAGATTAATCCCATCAATTTTGCAGAAATCTCGATTGCGTTTAAGACACCCTCAGAGCTTGACAAATATTTTCCCTCTCATCTTTTTGTCCGTGAGGCCTTGCCGTGGGAAGCTGCGTTTATTGCAGGAAAGGCATTTCTCACCTATAGGAGACAAAAAGGACAGAAAAAAACACCTCTTCCAGATTTCTATATCGGTGCTCACGCCCAGGTATGCAATTATACGCTTCTTACAAGAGATAGTGTGCGATATAGAACATATTTTCCAAAAATCAGGCTTGTATCTCCATAATATTTATTTCCTCTCTTGTTGCCCATTCTTCCGGGAGGCCTCTTTCATGCCATAGAGGAATTCCAAGAGTTCTGGAATGCCTTCTCCGGTGGCTGCAGATATGCCATGACACTTTATATCCCTTGCCTTTAAGGGCCTGGTCATGTCCATAAGCGTAGCGTCCTTTTCTGGACCAAGGAGGTCGATCTTGTTTAAAGCCACAACGATGTCTTTCTTTAGGAGTTCCTTAGAGTAGCCCTCGAGCTCCTTCATCAGGGTCTCGAACGATCTTTCGATCCCTTCCATCCCTTTGGTCACATCAATTAGAATGAGTAGTATCGTGGTCCTTTCGATATGCCTTAGAAACCTCTGGCCCATACCAACCCCCTTGTGTGCACCCTCGATGAGGCCAGGTATATCACATATAACAAGACTTCGGAGATCGCTGAGATCACATACACCGAGTATGGGATTGATAGTGGTAAAGGGATAGTCTGCTATCTTGGGCGTGGCAGCAGTGACTCTTGAGAGAAACGTGGATTTTCCGGCGTTGGGTTCGCCCACAAGACCAACGTCTGCTATGAGCTTAAGCTCCAAGTCGAGCCACCTCTCCTGTCCAGGGAGGCCAGGTTGTGCATAGTTAGGGGCCTGTCTGGTGGCAGATTTAAACCGCTCATTTCCCTTACCGCCCTTCCCACCACATGCTGCAATCCACTTTTCGCCTGGTGCAGTGAGGTCTTTTAAGATGTGGCCAGTTTCTGGGTCTCTTACGATGGTGCCTGGCGGCACCCGCACAATAAGGTCCTTTCCGGAACGGCCATGTTGAGACTTTCCCCTGCCTGCCTGTCCATTTTCTGCGCAAAATCTCTTTTTTCTCCTAAAGTCAGAGAGGGTGTTGAGGGATGGGTCCACCACAAAGACCACATCGCCACCTTTGCCTCCATCGCCACCATCGGGTCCACCCCTGGGGACAAAGCGCTCGCGTCTAAAGCTCACACAACCAGGTCCCCCATCACCTGCCTTGACATAGATCTTGGCTTCGTCCAAGAAATTCATTGTCTGTTTTACTCACACAGCCTTTTGATGAGCTGGCCTTTAAAAATAAAAAAGGCCCAGTGAATTCTGGGCCCTTATTCCATACATATAAGACTTTCTCTTATGCCGCTGGGTAAACACTCACCAGTTGCCTGTTTCTCCTGGTCTCAAACTTTACAACTCCATCAATCTTTGCAAAGAGCGTATAGTCCTTGCCCATACCCACATTCTGACCTGGATGGAATTTGGTGCCCAACTGTCGTACAAGTATATTGCCGGCCCTTACAAACTGGCCACCAAAACGCTTTACTCCACGCCTCTGGCCTATACTGTCACGGCCGTTCTTACTGCTTCCACCTGCCTTTTTATGTGCCATGTCGTCCTCCTTTAACTAGCAATGGCCTTGATGGCAACAGTAGTATAGTGCTGCCGATGCCCTCTCTTTACCTTATAGCCCTTACGGCGTTTCTTCTTGAACACGATCACCTTCTTGGCCTTGCCGTGTTCAATGACCTCTGCCGTAACCTTGGCACCCTCTATTACAGGTGAGCCAATCTGAATATCATCTCCATTGGCAACCAAGAGCACCTTGTCAAATTCATATTCACTGCCCACCTGGGCATCGATCTTTTCGATGTTGAGAAGCTCACCAGGCGTCACCTTGTACTGCTTCCCACCTGTCTCTATTACAGCGTACATCACTGCCTCCATATGGATGTGTTAGGGTGCGATAAATTAACACCTGGTCATCAAATGTCAAGATATTCTAAGACCTATTACCCACTCTTGGGTAGTTACCTCATGCCATGGGACCTTTTTTTAAATTGTAACAGATTTGTAACATCTTTAACAACACCTTTACGTCTGTTTGGTCTATAAAGATCATGAGTCCAACTTTATGGGTCCTAAGTGGCCCTAGCAGGGCAAGCGCCTTTTGAGAGGAGGTCATAAGTGCAAGTAGGATCAAAGACTCACCTAAAGAGAATGGGCCTTGTGCTGGTGGCCATATTGGCCCTGGTGGTCATTGGGAGGATAGTGCTCACCCCTGGCACGTTTGGTCGCTATGGTCACTATAGGGCCGGTGCAATAGATGATGAGCTCGCCAGGCCCCTGGTCCATGAGACCGATGCCTCGTGTAAGGAGTGCCACGAATGGGATGCCAGTTACCATTCTAAGGGTAAGCACAAGGTGGTCTCCTGCGAATTCTGTCATGGTCCAGCAGCCACCCACGTAAAGGATGGCAAGGTGATAGGACACCTGGAGGTACAAAAGGGAGGCGACATAAATAGGCTCTGTCTGCGGTGTCATAACAAGGCGGTAAAGGCACGGCCGCACAACGAGAAGGTGATTAAGCTGGTCCTATACCCGGACCATCTAAAGAAGCAGGAAGTAGAGCCAGACCATCTGTGTAATCAGTGCCACCTCGTACACGCACCACTCGAATACATAAAAATGGCCGACAAGATGTTTCCAATGCTCAAGGACAAGGAGGGGAAAAATGTCCAGTAGATCTAAGGCCCGCCCACAGGTCATCGATAAGGAGGAGGCAAGACGCCTTATAGACAGAGATAGGCGTTCCTTCATAAAGAAGGTATTGGGTGGGGCAATTGCCGGTTCACTTCTCATGGTATTGGAGGCAGGTGGCGAGTTACTCCCACCAGAACAGATCCCTGGTATCCGTGGGGAAAAATATGACATCACCAAGAGGAGATTTGCCTTCGTAGTGGATATTACAAAATGCATTGGGTGCGGTTCCTGCTGTGTAGCAGATAAACGCGAATACAATGTGCCCGACCATTTTGCACGTACCTGGATAGAACGTTATCTCATTGCAGAAGATGGTGAAGTCTTTGTAGATTCTCCAGATGGTGGCCTTCATGGCTTTACCCCAAGGACAGATATAGATAAACCCATTAGAGACGCCTTCTTTGTACCAAAGTTGTGCAACATGTGCAAAGAGGCCCCGTGTGTACAAGTCTGCCCGGTTGGGGCGACCTTCAAGACCCCCGATGGCTTTGTGATTATAGATTATAAGCGCTGTGTGGGATGCGCATATTGTGTCCAGGCCTGCCCTTACGGGGTCCGCTATATCCACCCTGTGCTTCACACCGCTGACAAATGCACCTGGTGTTACCACAGGGTGCGCCGTGGCTTGTTGCCCGCCTGTGTCAACGCATGTCCTACAAAGGCAAGAAAGTTCGGTGATCTAAACGATAAAGATTCAGAGGTCTATAAGATCCTTCACGGTCCAAGCATCTTGACCGTTCTCAAGAAGGAGATGGGTACTGAACCAAATCTTTACTATCTGGGTGCCAGACAGGAGGTGATCTGATGTCTGAGGGAATTTTGGGTTTCATCTTTCCTAACGAGTTTCATGTCCACTGGAGCTTCATGATCGTGCTCTATCCATATATCACAGGTATCATAGCCGGTGCCTTCATCATGTCTTCGCTCTATCATGTCTTCAATATTAAGGCCCTCAAGCCAGTTTCAAGGTTTTCACTCATTTTTGCATTCGCCTTTTGGACATGTTGTACGTTGCCCCTACTGAACCACCTGGGGCACCCAGAGCGCGCCTTCAATATGTTGATCACCCCGAGCCCTACATCTGCCATGGCAGGGTTTGGGTACATTTATGGCTCGTATGGCCTGTTGCTCATAGGGGAGATCCTGCTCGTATATAGAAAGACACTGGTGGATCTCTATCACAAGTCTTCTGGATTCTTAAAAAAGATATATTGGCTGCTCACCTTTGGTGTGACCGAGGTCACCCCACAATCACTTGAGGCAGACAAGAAGGTCATCAAGTTCCTCGCAGCCATAGGCATCCCATGGGCCTGTCTGCTCCATGGTTACGTTGGTTTCATATTTGGAGGTGTAAAGGCAGTCCACTGGTGGTTCACACCACTTATGCCAGTTGTATTCCTTCTGTCAGCCTCTGTCTCTGGAATAGCAGGAATAGTACTCCTCTATGTACTCATCATGAAGTACAGGGGTGAGGAGCCAGACATAAATTGCCTCAAGACGTGCGTAAAGTTTCTCTGGGGCTTCTTTATCCTCGACCTCACCATGGAATTATTGGATATTGGAGCCCACGCATATCTACGTGTGGAACATTGGCATGTTGTTGCGGGGCTTTTGGCTGGGCCACTCAACTTCACCTTCTGGAAGCTTCAGATGGGAGTCTTTTCCCTGATTCCATTTCTACTCCTTGCGTGGCTCTCTCTCTTCAATGTAAGTGACTCCACCTTGAAATTTTTTGCCCCTCTCGTCTCTCTGATGATCTTGATCCAGGTAATACTGATGCGTTGGAACGTGGTAATCGGTGGACAGCTCATCTCCAAGAGTGGACGGGGTTATACCCACTTTCACCTGGAGTTTCTGGGCAAGGAAGGTCTACTGGTGGGCCTCATAATCCTGGCACTTCCACTGGTGGTCCTCTACGTGCTCTCAAAGATATTTCCCCTATGGTATCCCGCAAAACCAGAGGCGCAGGCCTCTTAAACTGAAAACAGTGAAGGGAGGGATGACTATGAAGTGAAGGCACAAAAAAACAATGGGTTTCACAGAATACTTTAAAAAACAAAGGAGGAGCAATATGAAAAGATGGGGTTTTATTCTGGGTATTTTGGCCTTTTTGATCCTGAATGTGGCCCCTTCCATGGCCACAACAGAGTTTTCCAAGGATGTCAAAAATCCTAAGGTGCAAGAACTCAACAAGAAGTGTGTAATGTGTCACTTGAAGGAGAACAAGTCCCTAGTATTCCAGTGGGAGAATTCGCCCCACGCAGCAGCGAAAGAGGGACCAGTTGGCTGTTACACCTGCCACGCCACTGAGAAGGGAGATGAGTGGGGCTTTTTACACGAGGGTGCCTACATTAGGACACTCCAGACGCCCAAGGACTGTGGTATGTGTCACGAGCGCGAGAAAAAGGAGATGATGCGTTCCCACCACGCTACAGCAGGGGAGATCATGGCGTCTCTAGACAATGTACTTGGTGAGATCATTGGGAGTATCCCAGCGGGAGACTACCCCAAGGCAGATGCAGTCAATGGCTGCTGGCAGTGTCATGGATCTGTGGTAAAGCTCGTAAGGGACAAGAGCGGTAAGATCAAGAGGAAGACCCTCTACGACAGGGAGGGCAAACCTCTGAAGAATGATACTGGTGCCCCACTTATCGACTGGATGACATGGCCGAATACTGGTATCGGAAGGATCAATCCCGATGGCACCAAGGGCTCTTGCCACGCCTGCCATTCAAAGCACTCGTTCAGGGCCAGCGTTGCCCGTCAGCCCTATGCATGTTGTAAGTGCCACCTAGGTCCAGATCACCCACAGAAAGAGGTGTATGAAGAGTCCAAGCACGGTATCGCCTACTTCAGCACCACCCGTGGCCCTGGCATGAATGGCATGGATATCTTAAAGTCTGGGAAGTGGATACTTGGTAAGGACTATTACTTTGCCCCCACCTGTTCCACATGTCATATGGGCCAATATGTGAAGTCCAATGGTTCTGTGGCACAAAATACACATAACGTGGGCGATAGGATCTCCTGGAATCTCAGGGCACCACTTTCCATCAAGCTCAACAGGGTGATCTTCGTGGATGGCACCGAGACAGACATCCCTGGTGAGATCCCACCACAGCCTGGCCAGACTGCGAAGATGAAGACCTATGTCAGGAAGGGCGACAAACTGGTGAAGCAGATAGTGGAAAAGAGGATCCAGAAGGTCATAAGTTGGAGAGACCGCAGGGCGGCCATGCAGGGTGTCTGTAAGTCCTGCCATGGTATGAGCCAGGTCACTCAGTTCTATCAACAGTTCGACGCCCTTGTCTACACCTATAACGAGAAGTTCATAAAGCCCGGTCTTAAGTTGGTAAACGAACTCAAGAAGGACGGCCTGTGGAAGGGTACTGAGTTCCAGAATCCAATTGGCTGGTACTGGTTTGAGATATGGCACCATGAGGGCCGTCGCACCCGTATGGCAGCAGCCATGAATGGTCCTGACTATGTGCACTGGCATGGTATGTATGAGATCGCTCGTCACTTCTACACAGAGTTCCTCCCCCTCGTGCAGGAAAGGGCAGAGCAGGGTGGAAAGGGCGAGAAGTATAAGGCTATGATCCAAGAGATATTGAGTAGGCCTGAGCACATCTGGACCCGCACAGGCGGGAGTGCTGAGGTGCTCAAGCTCATCAAGGAAGAAAGGAAGCTCCGCTACGGTCAATAATGGACCTAGATCTGGGACGTAACGGATAATAAAGGGTGTGGCCAGACGCCATGGTAGAAGGCTATGGTGTCTGGCCTCTTACTTCAGACGATGGGGAAGGATATGAGGCGAAATAAGATAGTGCCTTTGGCCATTTTGATTGCGATCCTTTTTATTGGCAACACTCCTCTTCTGAGCGCTGCATCCACTGTGGATTCAAAGATACCTCAGGACCTTTTAAAGGATGTCCAGGCACTCAAACTTCAAAGGGGCGACTACGTCTTAGGTATGCCGTTGACCAGTGAACAACTCGAAGTGGCGAAAAAGCATGGCCTGCCAAAGACTGCGCCTGGAACGTTTCGTTTTAAAGATGGAGAACTCCAGATCGTTGCAGAAGAGGGCTCCAATATAGTCATTGCCATCTCAGAGTATCACCCCAAGTGGACCCAAAAACAGGTAAAGGACCTGGTCGGTGAGTTTACACTGGGATTTGGCTTCCCTACTGCTACAGCCCATGGCCGTACCCTTTATTGGTTCTATGCAGCAGATGGAAGGCTACTCGAAGAGGTAAGTTATAAGGACTATGTCATGGAGCATGGAAAATACTCTGTGATCGCCACAATCAAGATGCAGACTGGGTCTCTCTTGTTGAACCAGGACTCTAAACAATCCAAGTCCATGGACGATGAGCCAGACTCGGTCTATTACGTCATCTACTCCAATCCCATCTTGGAGCTTTTTGTAACCAAAAACCATAGAGTAGGAGGGTAGAAATAATGAAACACGTAAAAGGGATTCTGGTCTTTTTATTTGTAGTCTCTTTGGCCATGGCCATTCCAAGGCCTGCTACCTCACAGACCATTGTAGAGGACTTCTTTAAGGCCTTACAGGGAGGAAAATTCTCCGGGAGCTTCAGGTTCAGCTATGAATACTCAGATCTTCAACAGTCACCTGCAATCTCACCTGCACACGGCTTTAATGTACAGAGCAGGCTCAATTATCGTACGGGCGAGTTTTACAAGAGCTCAGGCTTCTTGCAGCTACAAAATGTCTCTAACCTTGTAGAGGAGTTTGACGATACAAAGGGTGGTGCCCAGAAGGATAGGGACCCCATAGCCGATCCAGACGGTAGCAGGATCCACCAGGGATTTGTGGATCTGGGCTTTTTGCCCCAGACAGTAATTAGGATTGGACGTCAAGAGATCAAGCTCGACGACGAGAGGCTCGTGGGCGCTATTGCATGGCGCCAAAACGCACAGTCCTTTGATGCAGTGACTGTCACCAATAAGTCTATAAAGGACCTCGAGCTCTTTGCAGGGTTTACCGATAGGGTCAACACCATCAAGCTCACCCAGGTGGACCTTGACGCCTTCTGGATGTTCCACGCCACATACAGTGGAATAAAGGGACACAAGCTCACAGCCTTTACCTATCTTCTCGATGCAGAGGGCGATCCCAGAGACATCATCACCTATGGCGTAAGGGCAACGGGTAAGATATCCATGATCAAATATGCAGTGGACTATGCCTATCAGACCGACTGGAACGATAGCGACCTCGATGTGAGCGCCCAGATGTTCAACGCCTATGTAGCCGCCGTTATAAACAAGATGTTCTCTGCCGGGGTGGGATTCAGCTATCTCGAAGGTAAAGACGATAAAGACGACAGGCCATTCGACACCCTGTTCAGCACTGCACATGCCTTTAACGGTTGGGCAGACGACTTCCTTAAGACCAATGGCGGCGGTCTAGTAAATGGTCTGGCCGACTACTACGTAGATATCACAGTAAAGTACATGGGTGCCAAGTTTAAGGCCGTGTACCACTACTTCGACACTACAGACGATGAGGTGGTAAAGAATTTTGACGATGCATACGGCGATGAATTGGATCTCCTGCTGGTAAAGGGTCTATTTAAGAATGTGAAGGGTCTCCTCAAGTACTCCCACTACAACGAGAGAAATAGCTCAGGCAATTATGCCAAACAATTGGGGCTCTTGGGTGGACACGATGAGGACGTCTTCTGGGCCCGTCTCATGGTGAAATTCTAGGGTCATATTTATGGACTGGGGAGACCTGATCGGTCTCCCCGTGACGGAGTGTACAGGAGGAAATGGCAATGCAAAAGAGACACTATCCACTAATAGGCCTTTTACTGCTCATTGGGCTTGTGGCGTGCGGTGGTATGCAGAAGGGGCCACAGGCGTCACAGGCTGCAAAAACGGGGCACCCACAGTTGAGTGCAGCAGACAAACTTCAACCCTGTTATCAGTGTCATAAAGAGGTTACCCCAGACATCTACCAAGAGTGGTATGAATCGAGACACGGCATTGGTCAGGTGAGGTGTTTTCAGTGCCATGGCGGCTATGAAGACCTCAAGGTGGTTCCTGATAGATCTAAGTGCGGGATCTGTCACATGAAGGCCCTTGAAAATTGTCCCAAGGACAAGGCCTGCTGGTCATGTCATCCAGCACACAAATTTAAGGTCAAAAAGTAGATGAATAGGTGAAGATAGCGAGGAGGTATTCAGATATGGCACTGACTAGGAGACAATTCATAAAAAGGACAGCGGCCCTCACCGCTGCCTCGTTTTGTGGGGTCAATCTAACCATTAAAAATGAAAATAGGGCCCATGCATTTGATGCAGACAAGTGGGTCAGGGGTTCATGCAGGTTGTGTGGCGTAGGATGCAGGGTAGAGCTGGGACTCAAGAATGGGAAGCCTGTGGCCCTTAGGGGCGTAAAGGATTCCAGGACCAATCTAGGCTACCTCTGCATGAAGGGTATGCTCTTCTACAAACTGATCCATCACCCCGACAGGCTCACAAGGCCCCTTTACAGAAAGAGGAAGGACCAGCCCTTTAAGGAGATATCCTGGGACGAGGCCCTGGATATTGCTGCAAAGGTATTTGCAGATTCTGTGCGCAAATATGGGAATAATTCTGTGGCATACTATGGCTCCGGCCAGGCACTCACAGAGGAGACCTATATCTTCCAGAAGGTGATGAGGGCAGGGCTTCAGACAAACAATGTGGAGGGCAATCCAAGACTCTGTATGGCCAGTGCTGTGGGGGGGTATCTCACCTCGTTTGGAGCAGATGAACCAATTGGAGGCTATGCAGACATAGAAAAGTGTCACTGTTTCTTCATCATTGGCAGCAACACTGCTGAGGCGCATCCAGTATTGTTCAGGCGCATCATGAGGCGCAAACTAGACAACCCAGACAAGGTAAAGGTAATAAATGCCGACCCAAGGGTCTCCCCCACCTCTAGGATTGCCGATATCCATATCCAGTTCAAGCCAGGTACAGACCTGGCACTACTCAATTCCATGGCCTATGTGATCATCGAAGAAGGGCTTGTAGATAAGGACTTCATCAAGAATTACGCTACGTTTCGCAAGGGGAAAAAGAAGGTTGAGGTCTCATTTGACGAGTATAAGAGACACCTCGACGCCTACTCTCCCGAAAAGGCAGCCAAGATCTGTGGTGGGAATGTAACCCCTGAGATGATTAGGGAGGTGGCCAGACTTTTTGCAAAGTCCCCAGCCACCATGAGTCTCTGGACCATGGGCATAAATCAGAGGATAAGGGGGGTATGGGCGAACAACCTCATACACAACTTACACATCCTTACAGGTCAACTATGTAAGCCGGGTGCAGACAGCCTATCCCTTACAGGTCAGCCCAATGCGTGTGGTGGCGTACGCGAAGGCGGTGGGCTCTGTCACATATTGCCGGCGCACAGGCCAGTCAAGATAGACAAGCTGCGTCACCAGGTAGAGGACCTCTGGGGCGTGCCCAGGGGCAGGATACCGCCTAAGCCAGGATATCACACGGTCGCCATGTTTCAGGCGGTGAACGATGGCAAGATAAAGGCCATCTGGATCAACTGTACGAGTCCTGTACAGAGCCTACCCAATGCAGACAAGTACAAAAAGGGCCTGGAGAGGGAAGACTGTTTTGTGGTAGTAAGTGATATTTTTCCCACTAGAACTACTCAGGTGGCCAATCTCGTGTTGCCCACTGCATTCCACTTTGAAAAGACAGGGGTCTATGGGTGTACTGAGAGACGCAGTCAGCTGACATTGAAGGCGGTTGATCCACCAGGTGATGCCAAGCCAGAGGTGTGGATCGTGCGCGAGTGGGCGCTTAGGCTCGCCAAGGAACTTAACGACCCAGTAATCAAAAAGTGCGTGGAGCCCTTTATGGGGAAGGAAGAGGGCTTTGAACTGCCAAAGGCCATCTGGGATGAATATACACAGAAGCTCACCAAAGGGCGCGACAACGATCTAAGGGGTGCCACTTATGAGGTGCTCATGAAGATGCCAGATGGTGTACAGTGGCCCGCACCTACTGAAGAATTCGCCCTAAAGGGTGGTACGGTGAAGAAGTTTGTAAGGGGGTTGGATCCCCTTGCAGACGAGCATGCAAAAGACGACTTGCCATTTCAGTTCTATGGTCCTGCCCACAAGGACAAGAGGCTCTGGGTCTGGATCAGGCCATATAAGGGGCCTGCAGAGGCGCCAGATTCAAACTATCCCTACTATCTATCCACTGGCCGAATCATCGATCACTGGCACACTGCAAGCATGACGGGGCGTATCCCTGAACTCATGAATGCCAACCCTTATGCATGGGTAGAGGTCAATCCAAAAGACGCAAACACCCTTGGGATCAGGCCGGGAGATATGGTGCTCATCGAGTCGCGCAGGGGGAGAAACATCCTCCCCGCCAAGGTGGTGGAAGGCCCCATGGCTGGGATGGTCTTTGTCTATTGGTATGACCAGCATGAGGACAGGATGATAAACAGGGTGACCAAAGACGCATTTGACCCAGGCTCCAAGGAGCCAGAGTTTAAGATCTGTGCAGTGCGCATAAAACGACTATCAGGCCCAAAACCCATAAAGCCGTTCCTGGTGAATTCCGTCTAAGACGGAGGGTGAGGGGGCTTCGGCCCCCTTACCTATGTAAATTAGATCCTGGAGGAAGTGATGCCCATAGGTGGATTTGTCGTGACTGTGGTCCCAGGTAGAAAAGATGAGGTTAAGGCCAGGCTCTCTTCAGTAAAGGGATGTGATGTCTATGAAGAGGAGGCCACCCCTGGAAATGAAAGGCAAAACGATGCACAGATAGTGATCACACTGGATACTGAGACATCTGATGCAATGGAGGCGTTGGTTGAAGATTTAAAGGGCATAGAGGGGGTCATTACAGTAGACCTTGCCTATCTCAATGTGGAAGATGAGGTGGTAAGATGAGTGAGGCGCCCATAAATAGTGGTCGACGCCATTTCCTGGGCCTTTTTAGGTCTCCAGTACACGAAAATGTCCTAAGACCTCCTGGGGCAGTAGGAGAGGACCTTTTTGCGTCTAAGTGCATACGCTGTGGTAGGTGTGTTGAGGTCTGCCCCTACAAGTCAATATTTCCACTGGATGTACACTCGGGCATCTGGGCCGGGACTCCCATAATAGCTGTAATGACAATCCCTTGCTACCTTTGCATGAAGTGCGTTGAGGTATGTCCTACCGGCACTTTGAGGCCCATCCAACAGGACGAGGTGAGGATGGGGCTTGCAGTGGTGGACAGATATCTGTGCGTCACATGGCGGGGGGAGGCGCTCTGTAGGACGTGTTACAATATATGTCCCTTCAAAGACAAGGCCATCCGACTGGATGAATTGAGGCCAGTGGTCGATCCCAAGCATTGCACTGGGTGCGGCATCTGTGTACACGCCTGTCCCATGACAGACAAGGGCCTTGGTGCATCGAATCCCACTAAAAAAGCAATAAATTGCCTGCCCAGGTCGTGAGCAGTTGAGTGGAGAAGAGAGATGAAGTGGAGTTTTCTAAGAAGGGTCACCCTCTCTGTCTCGTTTTTGGTCATATTGGTAAATCCTTTTCTAAACTTTTACCTCCATTTCAATTTTATTCAGGGGTGGTACCAGTCCTTGGGTATAGGCAACCTCTGGATAGTATCTCCACTCGAGGGGCTTGAAAGTATACTCCTATCAAAGACCATCTACGGTCCACTCCTCATCGGAATGTTGTTGCCCATAATCCTTGCACTCTTATTGGGTAGGGTCTTTTGTAGCTGGATATGCCCCATAAGCTTTCTATCAGAGCTTCTAGACACTCTCAAAAGACCGTTTACCAAGAGGAGGTTTTTTAAGGACCTATTGAGACTCCCCAAATGGCTCATATGGTGGGCGCTGATCGGTGACATACTCTTGGCGCTCATTGTAGGCGCCCCTTTTTTTGTATTCCTCTCCCCCCCTGGTCTTGTGGGGCGCGAGATCATGATGGCAGTCTTTCTCCATACCCTGGCAATCGAAGGCATTGTAGTGATAGTGGTGCTGGGTCTCCATCTTCTGGTGACTCGCCGTTTTTTCTGTCGATATTTTTGTCCTCTAGGGGGGCTTTTGGCGCTCCTCGGTTCAAAAAGGCGCCTTCAGGTAGTATTGGATAGAGAAAGGTGTGTGGCTTGTGGCCTGTGCAATAAGGCCTGTCCCATGGGGCTTAGGCCCCAGGACGGAGAGGCAGCTCTTCCCTTCTGCTGGAACTGCGGGGAGTGTGTGGACCACTGTCCTGAGTCGTGCCTTTCATACAAATGGTCTGGGGCTGACCAAGTGGCAGTTCACTCTCCTGAAGAGAACCTATAGCCTACACCAGGATGGGTAATGATAAAGCGGGGGTGCTCTGGGTCGGGCTCAATCTTCTGCCGCAATCTCAGGATGTGGACATCCAGTGCCCTGCTCCATGAATAGACCTCTTTGTTGGGCCACAATTCACCGATTATAAAGGCCCTGTCCAGGACCTTGTCTGGGTATGTGGCCAAGAGCTCGAGTAAATCATATTCCTTCTTTGTGAGCTTGATCCTGCGCCCCTCTACCTCCACCTCTCTTCTTTCAGTAAATATCTTGATGGCGCCATAGTCCATTACCCCTTGTTTTGGTGCCCTTCCAGACCCCACTCCACGCCGCCTCAATACTGCCTTTATCCTGGCCTGGACCTCAAGATACTCAAAGGGCTTCACAATATAGTCGTCGCAACCTGTCTCAAAGCCCCTTACCTTGTCCACCAGAGAATCCCTGGCAGTAATCATGATGATGGCCGTGTCCCTACTCTTCGACCTTATGTTTTTGCATACCCTGAGGCCGTCTATGTCTGGCAAGTTTAGGTCCAGTAGGATGAGATCGGGATTGTAGATGTTGAAGGCCTCCACGGCCTTCTTCCCGCATGTTGCGGTCTTCACCTCGAATCCATCCAGTTCGAGTTGGTCTCTTAGGATGGTGAGTATGTCAGGATCGTCTTCCACTACCAAGATCTTTGCCTCTAGAGGCATTGCCGTCCCCCCTAGGTTGTTGTTTCAGTGTTACCTCCACTCGTGTCCCCCCAAGTTTTTGTGACCTGCCAAGAGAAATCTCTCCCCCGTGCGCCTCTACTATGAACTTTGATATGGCAAGTCCAAGTCCCATGCCCTCCTCTGTGGTACTTGCTCTGGACCTATAGAATTTTTGGAATACCCGTTCCCAATCCTCACTTGGGATACCAGGGCCAGAGTCTTCAATAACTATTTTGCACCTATTTTCACTAGAGTAAAGCCCTATATCGACTATGCCTCCTTTGGGCGAGAATTTTATGGCGTTGGAAATGAGATTTGTGAATAGTTGATCCAGCATAGACCGGTCAGACCTAACGAGAATAGGCCCTTCCGGGAAGTGATATTCCAACTTTACCTCCTTGTCCCATGCAATGGGCATGAGCATCAGCACACAATCTTCAAGTACCTCTCGGAGGTCATTCTCTTCAAAATTTAGGTCAGATGGTCCACTCTCTAGTCGTGCGCAGATGAGGAGGTCGTGGACCATCTTATTCAACTTTTGAACATTTCTGCTTATGATATCCACATACTGAGAGAGTTTGTCTTGGTCTTTCAATCTCGATGCTAATATCTCTGATGCCCCTTTGATGGCAGTGATTGGGGTCTTTAAGTCGTGGGATACGTTGGAAAAGAAGGTGGATTTATAGGCATAGGCGCGTTTTAGTTCTGAATTGGCCTGCTCCAGTTGGGCCACTGCCTCCTTCACTGCCCTCTCAAGCCTTATGTTCTGTTCCTCCATGGCCTCCACCATCTTGTTGAAGCTCTTGGCCACTGCCTCCCATTCTGGGCTCACTCCAATGTGCACCCTCGCCTTGAGGTCTCCACTACCTACACGTTTTGACACCTCCTGGAGGCTGTCCAAGGGGACCAACACCAGCCTCTTTAACATAGCCCAGAGGAAACCTATGGCGAGTATCAAGGTAATTAAAAAGAGGCCCAGATTGACTATGAACCTGTGTCTGATCTGTTCTAAGAGTTGTTCTACAGGTAGCCTTACACTGATGCTCCCCAATATTGAACGGTTGACTTTGGAGTCCCCCTTGGCATGGCAGGAGTTGCACTCGTTTGTGAAATAGAGTGGTGCCACAAAGAGAAATTCCCTTTTGCCGTCAGGTCCCTCTTCTATGGTCCATGAGTGTGAGACACCGAGTCCTTTAAATTGAAGTATGGACTGTTCCTCGAATTCATTGGGCTTTAGGAGTGGATTTGAAGAGTCCTTCACAGAGATCTTTATGGAAAAAGGCATTATGGTCTTTGAATACTCTGCAAGGGCCTCTGTAAAGCCCGATGGGGTGAGGAGGGCATAGGAGTCCTCTCCTTTCTTGATGAAGATACCTGCCTGCTTTGCAATCCAGCGCCTGGAAAGCACTATGTAGTGGTATATACCTAGTGCCTGGTGGTCTAGTTCTTCGATAGAGAGCCTCTTGTCTTGAAGATAGGTCCATACCACAAAGGAGAGCCAAAAGCTCATGAGTATGGCCAATAGCCCCACCAATATCTTTATCCGTATGCTTATCCTGGAGGTCATGGTGCCTGTGCCCCTATTTGCTAAGTCCCAGTGTCTCCAATATTAGTCTCCTCACCTCACTCTTTTTATAGGACCACTGGGGTGCAATGAGCCTTTGATCCTTGGGGGGGTCCCCTTGGAGCCGGTGGACGACAGTCTGGGGAGGAAGGAGTTTGATGGCCTCAGCTACTAAAGATGCATATTCTTGGAGAGATAGCCCTCTGATTGCCCCCTGCCTGTAAAGGAGTTCTGCCTTGGTGCCCTCTAATATGTAGAGTTGATGAAATTTGATACCCTCAACTCCAAGGTCGGCCAAAAGCCTTATAGATTCCAGCATCTCATCATGGCCCTCACCAGGGAGTCCAAAGATGACGTGGGCGCACACGGGTATTTTGTGCCTCTTCAACAACTCGACTGCACGTATGAAGTCCTCCACTGTGTGCCCCCGATTGATGGCCTTTAAGGTGTCATTGTTGGCACTCTGTAGCCCCAGCTCTACTGTTATGTATCTGCCTTGTGCCGCCCTTTTTATTGCCTTTATTACATCCAAGTCGATGCAATCTGGTCTGGTCCCGATGAACAGCCCTACGACATCGTTATTTATGATGGCCTCTCTGTAGGTTGCCTCTAATCTTTCAGGAGGTGCATATGTATTGGAGAATGACTGAAAATATGCAATGAACAACTTGGCCTTGTAGCGTCTCTCTGCCCATTTTATACCAGAAGTCATCTGTTGGGCAACAGAATAGCCCTTTTTATAGAGCCCTGTGCCCGATCCCCTGGGGTCGCAATAGATGCACCCAGTTCGCCCCTTGGTCCCATCTCTGTTGGGGCAGGTAAAGCCTGCATCCAATGGGATCTTTTGGACTCGTGTCCCAAAGAGCGACCTAAGGTGTTCGTTTAGGGACAAAAATTTGCGTACCACTCTTTTAAATAGGCCTCTGCCTCTTCCCTGGTTGCCACTTTGCCTTCGCAGCGCGCCTCTTCCAGCGCCTCCAGCGCATCTCCCACCTTTGGCCCCTGTGGGATGCCAAGGATCTCCATGACATCCTTCCCAGTCAAGAGCCTATCGCCTGTTTCAATGGGAGTAAGTGTCTCAATATAAAATTTATACACCTTTTCGAAGAGTCTAGAGACCTCTTTTTCAAGGTCCTTGGGCTTGAGTGGACCAGCGCCTGCTAGTGTGTCTGCCATACTGAGTATGAATAGGCCTACAAAGTCCTCTCCCAGGTCCTTGATGAGCCGCCGCATTGCCCTTTTTGATGGCCCACCACGTCTCAAGTCGTTCAACAGATGAAATGGGCGCATGTGGTTGGAAACGAGTTTTTCTACAAGTTGTTCCCGCCACTTGGGCCAATGGTATCTCTTGGCGATGGCCCTAACTGTTTCACGCCCCTCCTTGTCATGATTATAGAAGGTGACCCTCTGCCCTTTCCATCCCTTCACCAAGGGCTTTCCAATGTCGTGGAGGAGCGAAGCCCATTTCAGCGCACAAGTACGTCTCTGGGACTGGTTCAGATACTCTTTTATAGGTTGGGCCAAGGTGAAAAATTCATCTGGTGAGGCAATCACCCTTTCCACCATCTTCAATGTCTCAACGAGGTGCCAGAAGACATCCAGGTGATGAAATCCTGGTTGATCCACCCCCAGTGCACACTCGAACTCGGGAAAGAGCTCCATGAGTGTACCAAGCTCTCCCATGTACTTAATGGTGGCCCAGGAAAAAGGTACTTCGAGGATGCGGGAAAACTCATAATCTATCCGCTCTCTTGCTACCCTATTCAATCCCTTTTGGGCCTGGCAGTAAATGAGGTGTCTTTGAGTCTCCTTCTCAATGGTAAAGCCCAGTTCGGCGGCAAATCTAAAGGCACGGAGCACCCTGAGCGGATCATCATCAAAGGCGCCTGGATGACACATGCGGATCGTCTTTGATTCAAGGTTGATTCGGCCACCTATTGGATCGATTAGGTGAGTGAGATCTCTTTTTATAAAAGAGTCTAAGGGCATGGCCATTGCATTGATGGTAAAATCTCTCTGTGAGAGGTCCTCCTCAATGGAAGTGCTCTTTCCACGTGGGGCAGAGAAGTCATAGTAGAACCCGTTTTTGTCCACAACCCTATAGACTAGATTTACCTCGTCTAATACTATTACAGTCCCTCTAATATTCCTACCAAAGAGGCGACTCGTGGCCTCTGGTGAATCAAAAATTACAAGGTCGAGGTCTAAGATGGGTCGACCCAAGAGAAGATCCCGTATAGGACCGCCTGCCACATAGGCCCTTGTCCCGCCGAGGAGTTTTCTCAATTCTCTCAATTCATTCTCTAAAATTTCCATAAGTCTGCAATTCTGAACGCTTAAGACTCATTACATTAATATAGTGACGGCACTTAAAAAATCCACCACATCTCCAAGCTCTTATATCTTTAATATATAAACGCAGCCCCTCTTTTTCATTATGTTGGCTGTCCAGTCCAGGGCAGAAAGGGCCTCATAAGTTGTAAATAAAAATTGTTAGGATCATAAAAAATTGAACCATCCAGAAAAAGCATTCATTAAAGCACCCCTATTTTTGACACCTATTGTTTCAATAACATATTGATTTTATTAGAAAAACTCTTGACAATAAGCATTTTATAAATATACTTATGGTTAGGATGATAAAAGATTTAGGGGGCTTCCAATGAAGGAATTTTTATCTGTGTCTTGGTGTCTTGTAATGTCCCTTCTTCTAGGGCCTTTTACGGTGATTCCAGTCCTTTTTATGCTTCCAAGCCTTGCCAAGATGGCCGAGGAGCAGGGACTGAGTCAGCCCGAGGTGTTTCAAGCCTACACCCACAATGATACAGAGGTGTAGCCATGGGCGTGAGATTGGATCTTTGTGAGGTGTCAAAGAGGCTTGAGGTCGATCCCAAGACAATCTGTGCCTTGGCAAAGGCCGGATTGGTCTCAGCAGAGAGGGATGAGGCTGGATATCTATTTTTTGACGAGACCGAGGTGGCCAGGTTGGACCTGATTCTATCTCTTAAGAACGATTGGGGCTACAGCATATCCACCTTAAAGAGTACTGTTTTTAGAGGGGTCCATCACAGAACATGTGAAATAACTCACAGCATGTGAAGCCCTCTTAACACCTGGACCCCTCAAAAAAAGCCCAGGCCAAAAGCCTGGGCTTTTCTTTTTGTAACCTATTTGGCTTGACTAGATCCCAAATGCAGCATTGAACCAGCTCTTTACAAAACCGATTGGACCACCTGCCTCCACGAGTCCACCAATGATGCAGGCCAAGACCCAGAGGAAGAAGAGGCCAAAGCCTATGAATAGGCCAAGTCCTACGCCGCTTACCATAACGACACTAAGGCTCCTAGCCCTGAGTGTGTCTGCCCAATTTCTTGCGATTGCTATTGCTCCTTGCATGGTGCCCTCCTTATTAATACTATTTATTTTACATCTAAATGATAGAACACTAAGATGGGGCTGTCAAGAAAAAAATTCAATAAAATCAATAAAATATAGAATCTTAAGTTGTGAATATAATCCAATTTTAGGTCTTATAGAAAAAGGTTAAAGAGAATATTTTCGAAAAAGTGGAAATTATTATTTATAGCTTTTGATTGCCCGTGTGTTTTTCCATAGGTTGGTCTTAGATAGCGGCATCCATCGAAGTAATAGGCAAGATCTTCTCCAACCAGCCACGATAAAATGAATGCCCGGAGGGACTCGATTTTTATTTAGATACTAGATGATTCTGCCCATCTAATGTATATAGACATGAAAAACAGGATTTGCCGACAATTTTAAGGAGGAACATATGAAATCCCCCCAGGAAAGAGATAAGAAAAAGGCGGTTGACCTCGCCATTGCCCAGATACAGAAGCAGTTCGGAAAGGGCGCTGTCATGCGCCTTGGTGAACGAGGCTCTGTAGAGGATATACCAGTCATACCCACGGGTTCTATAGCTGTGGACATAGCAACGGGTGTGGGGGGTATCCCAAGGGGGCGGATCATCGAGATCTATGGGCCAGAGTCCTCTGGAAAGACCACATTGGCCCTCCATATGATTGCATCTGCCCAAAAGGACGGGGGGATGGCGGCCTTTGTAGATGCAGAACACGCCCTTGATCCAGTATATGCAAAGAAGCTAGGGGTAAATGTGGACGATCTCCTCATATCCCAGCCTGATTATGGAGAGCAGGCCCTCGAGATCGTAGATGCACTCGTGAGAAGTGGTGCCCTAGACCTCATCGTCGTGGATTCGGTGGCGGCCCTGGTACCAAAGGCAGAGATCGACGGGGAGATGGGGGACTCCCATGTGGGCTTACAGGCTAGGCTCATGAGCCAGGCCCTTAGAAAGCTCACAGCAAATATTAACAAGACCCGTACCTCACTGGTGTTTATAAATCAGATCAGGATGAAGATTGGAGTGATGTATGGGAACCCAGAGACCACCACTGGTGGTACAGCGCTAAAGTTTTATTCTACGATGCGCATGGAGATTAGGCGTGGCACTCCTCTGAAGGAAGGGACAGATCTCATAGGTAATCGCACCAAGGTCAAGATCGTCAAGAATAAGATCGCCCCACCATTTAAAGAGGTGGAATTCGACATCTACTATGGCGAGGGCATAAGCCGCGAGGGGTCACTTATAGACCTTGCGGCCGCAGTGGACATCATTGAAAAGAGCGGTTCCTGGTATTCATACAAGGGTGAGCGCCTGGGGCAGGGCCGAGAGAATGTGCGCCAGTTCCTAAAAGAACACCCGGACATAGCAGACGAGATAGAACAGGCCGTAAGGGCAGCCTACGGACTAAAGGGGGCCAAGGGACAAGAAGAGACCAAAGGGCCCGAAGAGAAAGGGGCATAGGGAGTGCCGTCTATGAAGATCACCAAGAGCAGAGACCTAAGGCAGGCATTTCTCCGCTACTTCCAGGAGAAGGGACATCGGATAGTACCCAGTTCATCTCTGGTCCCAGCAGATGACCCCACACTACTCTTTACCAATGCGGGCATGGTCCAGTTCAAGCAGGTCTTTTTGGGGGAGGAGAAGAGGGACTACACCCGGGCCGCCTCGTGCCAAAAGTGCGTGAGGGCAGGTGGAAAACACAACGATCTAGAAAACGTAGGATACACTGCCCGTCATCACACCTTCTTTGAGATGTTGGGCAACTTTTCCTTTGGCGACTATTTTAAGGAGGGCGCCATTGAATATGCCTGGGACCTATTGGTCAATGTGATAGGACTTCCCAAGGAGAAGCTGTGGGTCACTGTATATAAAGACGACGATGAGGCGCGGAGTCTCTGGCACAAGATAACTGGCATACCACTGGACCGCATTGTGGGGCTGGGGGAAGAGGACAATTTTTGGGCCATGGGCGACACAGGCCCCTGTGGCCCATGCTCTGAGATCTTGATCGATCAGGGAGAAGAGGTTGGCTGTAGGAGGCCAGACTGCAAGGTCGGGTGCGATTGCGACCGGTACCTCGAACTGTGGAACCTTGTATTTATGCAATACTTTAGGGATGAAAAGGGGGAACTCCACCCCTTACCCAAGCCAAGTATTGATACTGGCATGGGGCTTGAACGTATTGCCGCAGTGTGTCAGGGAAAGCTCAACAATTTCGACTCAGACCTCTTCTCTGGGATCATTGGTGCCATTGAGGGGCTCAGTGGACGTGCATACGGAGGGTCTCATGAGACCGATGTGGCCATGAGGGTGATTGCCGACCATGGCAGGGCCTCTGCATTCCTGATTGCAGACGGCGTCATCCCATCGAACGAGGGCCGTGGTTTTGTGCTAAGGCGGATAATCAGGCGTGCGTCACGCTATGGCCAGATGCTTGGGCTAAAGGATCCATTCATGGACAAGGTAGCCGCCGTGGTAGTAGAAGAGATGGGAGATATCTACCCAGAGCTCGTCTCTTCTAAGGAATTTATGTCACGGGTCCTCAAGACAGAGGAAGAGCGGTTTCTCCGCACATTGGAACATGGCCTGGAGATCCTCGAAGAGGAGCTCGAGCGATTGGAAAAGAGCGGAACGAGGGTAATCCCTGGTACCTTTGCCTTCAAGCTTTACGACAC
>WGBU01000154.1 GCA_015494155.1 Deltaproteobacteria bacterium
CACGACGACCACATAGTTGCAGACTTCAACCATCCTGCCGCTGGTAAGACCATTACTGTGAATGCAAAGATTCTCGACGTAAAAAAGGCATCTATCATGGACATCATGCAGGCCATCAATGCCGCACGAAGCGCAGGGGGCGGGTGAGCATGTTAGAAAGGGTCCGTGAGACCTTGGAAAATCTAGGGGTCCAGAAAAAAGACTCCATCCTAGTTGCCTGCTCTGGGGGACCAGATTCGGTTGCACTTTTGCTCCTGCTCACTGAGTTGGCCCAAAGAGGTGGCAATTATTCCATTACTGTGGCCCATTTCAATCATGGGCTTAGGGGGAGCGAGTCCGACGGCGATGCCCGCTTTGTGGAGGGGCTCGCCAAGACCATGGGACTTGAGTGTATTGTCCAGCGTGGTGACGTCAAAGGGCGAAAGCACCTCACTGGAGAGACCATACAGGAGGCTTCCCGTGCACTCAGGTACGAATTCTTAAGACAGGTCAGGGAGCAGAAGGGGATCAAATGGATTGCCACAGCCCATACTGCAGACGATCAGGCCGAAGAGGTGATACTGCGCCTTTTACGTGGCACTAGTTTGGCAGGCATCTCTGGCATCCCAGCCAGCACAGAAGATGGGATTATTCGTCCCCTCCTACAGGTGGAAAAGGAGGAGCTTTTGGCTTACCTTGCCGATAGGGGACAGCTCTACCGCCAAGACAGTAGTAACCAGTCATCTAAATATTTGCGAAATCTAGTGAGAAAGAGGGTGATCCCTGAATTAAAAAGGATTAATCCATCGATTCTATCGGCAGTTTCAAGGACCACAAGGCTACTTTCAGAAGACAACGAGTTCCTGGAGGCATTGGCCCAAAAGGCGTATAAAGAGGCCATTGTCTTTAGTGATGGGGCACAAGTGGAGTTTTCTGTGGCAAGGTTAAAAGAGTTGGAGAGACCAATCTTGAGGCGTGTCATGAAGCGTGCGCTCCGTCACCTCAACCCCCAGGTCTTTAGGTCCTTGAGGATGGAGCACCTAGATGCCCTCTTGGCCTTGGCTAGGGATGAAACAAGTGTAAAAGGTGTTACTCTTCCAAAACAAATTGTTGCGAAGCGCGTATATGATCGGTTAAAATTTTATAAAAAAGAGGGTGACACTGGCCGCATTCAAGAGGGAATCGTCCAGCCTTTTACCCCCACACGCCTAAATGGACCGGGTAGGGTGAGCCTTTCAGGGACCGTTGGAGCCCTTGAGATCAAAGATTGTGGTCCTGGCTTGTCTTTCAATAGACACAGGGGATTCATAAAGAGATTATATGTAGATGCTGGGCGCCTTAATTTCCCGCTCACTGTGAGAAGCCGGCAGGCAGGCGAACGATTTTGGCCCCTTGGGGCGCCGCGCCCTTTTAAATTAAAGGAATTTTTGATTTCAAGAAAGGTCCCTCGCCATGTGAGGTCTATTGTGCCGCTCATCCTATCCGATGACGACGTGGTGGCCGTAGCTGGTATCGAGGTATCTGAGAAATACAAGGTCTCTCCAGAGACCAAGCAGGTCTATGAGGTGACTTGGGAGCCTCCAGAGGCCATAGAAAGGGAACTAGTCCCTAGAAATTAAGGAAAATTTAGTAGGAAAAGGAGCTATGAAGAAGAAAAAGGAGGACAAATTTTTGAACACGTTTTACAAGAACCTCAGTCTATGGCTAGTGATCGGTCTAGTTGTAGTCTTTTTATTCAATATATTCAATAAGCCCCAAGACTCTATACCAGAGATTACATATACCGACTTCGTCAATTATGTGAAGAAAGGTGAGGTTGCCAAGGTCACCATAGAGAATGACAAGGTGGTGGGGCAGTTCGTAAACCAGGCACCCTTTAGGACAGCCATCCCATCTCAAGACAGAGACCTCTTTCAACTGTTAAAGGATCAAAAGGTCGTTATCAAGGTAAAACCCAAGCAAGAGACACCTTGGTACATGACACTCCTCATATCGTGGTTCCCGATGCTGCTTCTCATTGGCGTATGGATCTTCTTTATGAGGCAGATGCAAGGCGGTGGTGGCAGGGCCATGAGCTTTGGGAGGAGCCGCGCCAAGATGCTCACAGGCGAGAACATAAAGGTGACCTTTAACGACGTTGCCGGAGTGGATGAGGCAAAAGAGGAACTGGCCGAGATTATAGACTTTTTGAAAGACCCACACAAATTCACACGCCTGGGTGGGCGTGCGCCCAAGGGCGTCCTCTTGGTTGGCCCACCAGGTACAGGTAAGACCTTACTGGCCAAGGCCATTGCCGGTGAGGCGGGCTGTCCATTTTTCAGTATAAGTGGTTCAGACTTTGTAGAAATGTTTGTAGGTGTTGGTGCATCCCGCGTGCGCGATCTATTTATCCAGGCAAAGAAGAATGCACCCTGCATCATATTTATCGACGAGATCGATGCCGTGGGCCGCCACAGGGGTGCTGGCCTGGGTGGTGGACATGATGAGCGTGAGCAGACCCTAAACCAGTTACTCGTTGAGATGGATGGTTTTGAGAGCTCTGAGGGTGTCATCGTGATTGCTGCCACTAACAGGCCCGACGTGCTCGACCCAGCACTCCTGAGACCTGGCCGTTTCGACAGGCAAGTGACCGTCCCCGTACCAGATGTGAGGGGAAGGGAGCAGATCCTCAAGGTCCATGCCAAAAAGATTCCCCTCAGCAAAGAGGTCGATCTCAAGATCATAGCCAAAGGGACCCCAGGATTTTCCGGGGCTGACCTCGAGAATCTCGTGAATGAGGCCGCCCTCCTCGCCGCCCGTGCAGGCAAGGAAAAGGTGGACATGGATGACTTCGAGAAGGCTAAGGATAAGGTGCTCATGGGGGCAGAGAGAAAGAGCATGATACTCTCTGAGGAGGAGAAGAAGATCACGGCCTACCACGAGGCAGGTCATACCTTGGTTGCCAAGCTCCTGCCAGGTTCAGACCCAATCCACAAGGTCTCCATAATCCCAAGGGGTAGGGCACTTGGCATTACTCAACAGTTACCAGAAGACGACCGTCACACATATTCAAGGAACTACCTTCTCAACAAGCTCTCCATCCTCTTGGGCGGCAGGGTGGCAGAGGAACTGGTCCTCGACGACTACACCACAGGGGCTGGAAATGATATCGAACGGGTGACAGACCTTGCAAAGAAGATGGTGTGCAACTGGGGTATGAGTGAAGAGTTTGGACCGGTCTCTTTTGGGAAACAGGAAGAGCACATATTCTTGGGCAAGGACTTTGGACAAGTAAAAGATTACAGCGAAGAGACCGCCAGGAAGATAGACGAAGAGGTGAGAAGGCTCGTTATGTATGCCTACAACAAGGCAAAAGAACTCTTGGAGACCAACATCGAATGTCTCCACGGAATAGCCCACGGCCTCTTGGAAAAAGAGACCCTTGATGCCAAAGACATCGACGAGATAATGCAACGGTGCGTCAAGGCATAGTGTTCACACCAGGCCAGGTCTACATAATGGGGGTGGTCAACTGCACCCCCGACTCCTTTTCAGATGGTGGGTTGTTTTTTGA
>WGBU01000155.1 GCA_015494155.1 Deltaproteobacteria bacterium
CATCTTCGAAGTCATTGAATTTTGATTTTAATGCACCCTCAATGACAATACGATTCACAGGAGCTATGACAAAAAGAGAAAGAAGAGAAGATATGTGGCGTAAGGCAGCATCAGATCCAAGGGCTTTTGTAAGGAGATAATGGATTGTTGTTATAGTTGTTGCACAAACGAAACCTGTTATTTCCGACCGTTCAACCTTTGAGAGTAACCATATGGAATCATTGACAAAAGGTTCTCTATCTAATAGTACATCCAAGATAACATTGGTATCAAAGAGCACTTTCATAAGTACTTCTCTTCAAGAAATTTTTTATAATCTTTCTCATTAACACCCTTTCCCTTGAGCACCCCTCTTAGAGAGCTGACTGTTGGTGGTACCTCTGGCTCTTTAATGACTTTTTCATTTTTTATAATCTCAAAAAAATTTGCTACCATACGAGACACTGATTTGCCTGTTTGAGCCGCATACTTTTTTGCTGAATCAATTAAACTATCATCTAATCTTAGAGTTAATTTGGTATTCATGTCTATTGCTCCCACATTTATGACGTATGTTTTTTTATATAGAATACGTCACCAATGAAATAAAGTCAACTAAGTGCATTTTTCAAAACATATCTCATGGTAATCCAGTGTTTTTTTAGGGAAATGCTATATTATCGACAATAACTGGCATAAGCACGGCACAAATCTCAACTATCTAATAACTTTTATATGCTTGACTTGGGCTGGTTGACCAAGTAATTTAATAGAAATTTTCATTCTCAATTATTTAAGGAGGTTTCTTATGAATCGGTTTCGGCTCGTTGCCACCCTTTTCGTCTTTCTGTCTCTATGTCTTGCAACTACCTTTACTGGCAAGGCCAAGGCAGAAGGAATCGAATTTGCCCTGGACCAGATGCCCCACATAGTGGGCCTTGGTGTGGGAATGGTACCCGACTATGAGGGGTCTGATGACTACACCTTTGCAGTGGCACCATTTTTAAAGTGGAAGCTGCAGAATAGCGAACAGTACGTCATGGTCAAGGGATATGAGGTACAGGCAAACATTTTGGATCACCCATGGTTGAGATTTGGCCCATCTTTAAACTACAGGTTCGGACGTGACGACAGTGTAGATGACGACGTGGTGTCCAAGATGGAGGAGATAGACGGGGCCATTGAAGGCGGTGCCTATGTGGGGGTAGAGTTCATAGACAAGACAAATCCAAGGAAGCGCTTCATTGCCAACCTCGACTTTCTCTCAGACCTCAGCAATGAACACGACGGCTACACACTATATCTGAATCTTAGGGGTTGGTACCCACTATCCATGGCCCTTGATTACGGTGCAGGTTTTTCAGTAGTCTATGCCAGTGAAAATTACATGGAGCACTACTTTGGCGTGAGCAAAAAGGACTCTGCCAAGACAGGGCTCCCAGAATTTGATGCAGATAGCGGGGTCAAAGACTTCAGGATAAACCAGATCCTGGTGTTCCACCTGAACAAACAGTGGCACATTGCTGGCGGCTTTCAATACAGGCGCCTTCTGAATGATGCCGACGACAGCCCAATCGTGGACAAGAGGGGCTCATCTAACCAGTGGCTAGGTGGCATAGGGCTTGCTTATAGTTGGTAGAAAAAAGAAAAAAAAGGAGGAGGATGAGATGTTAAAGAGGTTTATCGGTGCACTGGTAGCAATGGCAGTCTTGGCCTCTGTGCCTGCAATGGCACTGGACAAGCTGGTAGAATCTGTTGAAAAGGGTTGCAAAAAAGAGATCGAGACCTACTGTAAGGACGTCACCCCAGGACAGGGCAGGATGCTTGCATGCTTCTATGCCCATAGCGACAAGCTCTCGAGCCAGTGTGAATATGCACTTTATGATGCCTCGGCCCAGTTAGAGCGTTTTGTCGCTGCACTCACATACATTGCAAACGAGTGTAGAGACGACCTAAAAGAGTATTGTAGTGGAGTACGCCAGGGACAGGGCCGATTACTCAAGTGTCTGCTCGAAAATAGAAAGAAGCTCTCTTCACGCTGCGATACTGCACTCACAAATGTCAATGCGAAGATAGTGGAAAAATAGAGGCCTCAAATCGAGAGGTAATCTTTGCTCAAAAGGGCAGAAGACACTTTGTCTCTGCCCTTTTTACTTTAACTCAAGGGCGACTTCTTGGAGCCCTCTTCTAAGCTCCCATAGAATAGTCTTTGCCTTCCGCCTTTCTTTCACACTCCAAAACTCCTTTAGATGACGCCTTAAAATGGAGCGGGCCCTCTCATTAGTCCTCCCATAGTTTATAGCCTCGAGGAGTTGGTGGCGCATGGTATCTGTAAGGAGGCCACAATTAAGGAGTGCCTCAAATTCCCCATTTAAGAGGTTACCATGACGAGCATTTTTACTTCCCTTAGACAATACACCCTTTATATGCTCTATGAATTCCAATATGTCCTCTAGAACTTCGTCTATGAGAGTAGAAACCATGGCCCTATCCACCTTCAAGGGCTCTAGCTCATCAGACGGCACCTTTATGATGTGCAGCCTAGATGGCGGGAGATACCCCTGGGCAGCCCTAAAGAATCCGTAGGCCTCCATGTCAACAATATCAATGGGTTGTCGCCTCATAAGCTCGGATCTTTTAATTCCATCACTTGAGAGTGGAGCGGATACTGTAAGGAGAGACACCTCTTTTAGACGGTGCTCAAACAAGACCTCAGGATGATAGACCTCTTTTTCATGTTCATGGATGAGAGTGGTTACAAGGACCTGTTCTCCCAGTGAAATCCCCTTTTGGTTTCCTGGTATAAGACCGCATATACCGAGATTCAAAAAGAGCTCGATCTCATTTGAAAACCTTTCACAAATCTTTGTGGTCAATATGGAGGCGTTGAGGGCGCCTGGGCCTGATACGGCCAAGAGCAGCTCCTCACCCTCAAAGACCCTGCTCTTCCCCCACCCCTTTTGCTCCTTTAGGCCCAACGACTTTACAATGGGCCTTGCCTCGGGATAGAGTGCACATATGATACAGATCATAGTCCCTTTTTTATCGCTCCTTGTGCTCCAGCCAAGCCCCACCCTTTCCCAATCCTACATGACCCAGATGGCCATACCAGCGCAGGAAGACTTAGAATATAACATCTCCTGGGAGAGGGTGCTAAGGGTTGGGACAGGTAAAATCACCCTTAAGAGGACCAAAGATTCATATCTACTTGAGATGTCGGCCAAAAGCGCCCGGTTCTTTGACCTCTTTTTCAAGGTGAGGGACCAGTTTCGCTCCATTGTCCCACTCGATTTTTCATCTTTCAAGCTCTATGAAAAAAGGATTCGTGAAGGCCGCTACAGGCGTCACGACTATGTCACCTACGACCCACTACATGGTGTTGTCACATATAGAAAAAATGGCGATCCCATGCCAGATCTCTCTGTCTCTCCACCTGTCTTCGACCCCTTCTCCATCCTCTTTGCCTATAGGTTCACCTGCCCAAAAGACTCCAATTGCACGCTCGTGGCAACAGATGGAAAACACATAGACGAGGTGGAGGTGAGGTTGATCAAAAGGGAGGAGATAACCGTGAAGGCAGGCACCTTTTCCACCATAAAGGTACAACCAGTATGGAGGCGAATGCAGGGGGTCTTCAGGAAGAAGAAAGGGGGGCACATCTATATCTGGTTTGAAGAACGCCCCCCTTATCGACCCATCAAAATGGAGGCGGAGATATTCATTGGTAAGATCGTGGCAGAATTGAGTGTCTCTTCTTGAGAGAGAAGAAGACGCTATGCTAAAGAATCAGGCATTCATTGCCCTGCGCCACCCCTCCTTTTTTAGCCTCTCCATCCTGGCATTGGCCCACTTCCTCATCTCCACCAGGTAGCGCTTGGGGTCTTCCTTTAGGATGGCAACAATCTTTTCCTTTTCCTCTTTTATGTCCTCATGTTCCCCTGGATAGATCTCCCGCCACGTGGCATAACCATTGTCGAATATAAATTCTGGGGTGACGTCCTCTGGGTCTAGCTGTAGCTTTTCTCTAAAGAGGGCGTGTGCCAAGACCATGTCATAGGCAATCACCCATCCATTGTCCACGAGCATGGTGTTGGGATCTATCTCTAAATCTGTTGAACACTCTGGGCAGTGGAGCCCTGAAATTGCCTCTGGAATGAGGACATTGTCTCTTAAATTAAAAAATGCGTGATTCTTGCCACAACAGCACACCTTTTTAATTTCCATGCACATGATTATTGCTCCTTTTTAAGAATTATTTTTTATAAATAACACAGTGCTAAAATTTCTTCAAGCCCCTTTTCCAATTGAAAAGGATGCTGGACAAGTTTATGATTCCGAAAGGGATCATGACATAACAAAATAAGGGCCATTTCATATGGAAAATGTGGAGCTAAAGGAGGGAGACGTCCTACTCATCGTAGATGTACAACAGGACTTTTTGCCACCTGAAGGTGCACTCAAAGTACCAGGTGGAGATGAGATCATCCCAATATTAAACAGTTGGATAGGACGATTTTCAAAGTTGGGCCTCCCTATTGTGGCATCCAGAGACTGGCACCCAGAAGACCACTGTTCCTTTATTGAGAATGGGGGAAGTTGGCCCAGGCACTGTGTACAGGGGAGCCCTGGGGCAGAGTTTCCAGACGATCTACAACTTCCTGCCTCCACCATAATCGTGTCTAAAGGAACTACCAAGGAAAAGGATGCATACTCTGCATTCGAGGGGACAGATCTGGCAGACAGACTGAGGCAACTGGGCACAAAGAGGCTATTTGTCGGAGGGGTGGCAACAGACTACTGTGTAAAGGCAACTGTATTGGATGCACTCTCAAATGGGTTTGATGTAGTGGTAATAAAGGATGCCATAAGGGGGGTGAACATTGCCCCAGACGACTCTATAGCCGCCCTTAATGAGATGGAGAGACAGGGTGCGGCCATTCTTTGAATCATCCCTACTAACAGACCTCTATCAGTTCACTATGGCCCAGTCCTATCTCAAAACAGGCGTCATGGAGGAGGCCTGTTTCGAGTTCTTCGTCCGTTCATTGCCTAAAGATAGAAGATATCTCGTCTGTGCGGGCCTAACAGAAGTGGCAGAGTTCTTACGCACCTTTTCCTTTACCCCTGAAGAACTTGACTTTTTAAACACTACAGGGCTCTTTGACAGGGATTTTCTAGATTACCTCTCAGGGCTCAGATTTAATGGAGATCTCTATGGCGTAAAAGAAGGGGAGATAGTGTTTCCCCATGAGCCCATCTGTCAGGTGGTGGCGCCCTTACCAGTGGCACAGCTTATGGAGACCAGGATCATCAATATACTCCACTACTGCGTAATGGTGGCCAGTAAGGCATCAAGGGTTACACAAGTAGCACCGCAAAAGACTGTGGTAGACTTTGGACTAAGGCGCGCCCACGGTGGGGAGGCAGGGCTTTGGGCAGCCAAGGCCACCTATGTTGCTGGGTTTAGCGGTAGCTCCACTGTCCTTTCAGGTAAGATCTATGGGATACCCATCTTCGGTACCATGGCCCACTCCTTTGTCCAGGCACACCCCAATGAACTCACTGCCTTTCTGAACTTCGCCCGCCTCTACCCCCAGAGGCCAATACTCCTTGTAGACACCTACGACACAAAAGCCGGAATTGAAAACGCCATCACTGCCCAAAAGGTCTTAGAGCGGGAGAACATAAAGGTCTTTGGCATCAGGATAGACAGCGGAGACCTGGCAACACTGAGCAAAGAGGCACGGGCCATGCTAGATCGGGCAGGATGTGGCCACATGAAGATTATAGTGAGTGGGGACTTAGATGAGTACGTGATAAAGGAGCTAGAAGAACAAGGCGCCCCAATCGATGGCTATGGTGTGGGCACCAGGATCACCACTTCCAGTGATGCCCCGCACCTCAACTGTGCCTATAAGCTCGTGGAATATGGTGGGCAGAAGACCTACAAGCGCTCCACAGGAAAGGCCACACTACCCGGAAGGAAACAGGTCGTAAGACATTTTAGGGGTGAAGATGGTCCCTTCCACTATGACGAGATAGTCCCCTTTGACCTGTGTGAGAGGGGCATCATACAAGAATCTCCTTCAAAGAGGTTCCTGCTGGTTCCACATCTTATTAATGGACGTCCAAAAGATGTCAAAGGAGATACCATCGAAGAAGCGAGAGAGCGCCATCTAAAGGGCCTACGAGGCCTTCCAACAAGGCTACTCGCTATAGACACTGATAATGATCTTACCCCCTATGACGTGAGGATTCATAGGGACCTCTGGGAAGGGCTTGAGGGCTAGGTCGTATGAGTAGGTCTCTCTAAATAGAAAAACCTACTGTTCCCCTTCCTTTACCTCATCCCACAACTCGTCCATGACCTCTAGTGAGGTTTTAAAGATGTCCTCACCTCTTTTTCTAAGGGCCTCTTCCATCCGTTTAAAGCGCTCCTCAAACCTCCGGGTGGCGTGATAGAGGGCATCCTCTGGATTTATACCAAGGTGACGCGCTAGATTCGCCATGGTAAAGAGCACATCCCCCAACTCCCTTTTAATGGCCTTACCATCGCCCTCCCCCATGGCCTCCTTCAACTCATCCATCTCTTCGTCCAACTTTTTTTGCACACCCTCTGGACCTTCCCAGTCAAATCCCACCCTCGAGGCACGTTCACCAAGTCTATAGGCACGCTGGAGGGCTGGAAGAGAGCGCGGGATCTCTCCCAGCACACTGGGAGACTTGCCCTTTTTTTTGGCCTCCTTCTCCTTTATGGTCTGCCAATTGGCCTTTACATCTTGAGAGTTCTCCACTTTGGTATCTCCAAATATGTGGGGGTGACGTCTTATCATCTTGTCTCTTGCCCGCCTTATGGCACCTTTAAGAAATCCCCTTCTCTTTTCTTCGTACATGTAGCCAATAAAGAGTATCATAAAGAGGAGGTCTCCCAGTTCCTCCTCCACCTCTTCGTCGATCCCCTCGTCCACTGCATCTACCAATTCATATACCTCTTCGATGAGATATTTTTTTACTGATTTTGGGGTCTGCTCTCTATCCCATGGACAACCATCTGGTGCCCTAAGCCTTTCAATTATTTCTATGAGTCCCTCTATCATGGTCATGCTCCTACGAGTGTCCAGTTTCATTCTCCTTGACAAGCTGGCAACATATCACAATATTAAAAGTGCCAAAATCCCCAACAGTTCTTTTTATTGTAGAAGTGCCTGCATGCATTCTATTACTTTTTTCAGGTGTCAAAATATCTTCTCAAAGGAGGTATGACAGTGAAAAAGGTAAAGATTGCTATAGTAGGCATTGGAAATTGTGCAAGCTCACTCATCCAGGGCATCCACTACTATACGCCAGATAGACGTAAAGATGCCATTGGCCTTATGCACTGGGAAATAGGTGGTTATGCCCCACACGATCTCGAGGTAGTGGCAGCCTATGACATCGACAAGCGCAAGGTCGGGAAAGATGTAAACCAGGCCATCTTCGAAAGACCCAATTGCACAACAGTCTTCTGTAAGGATCTACCGTCCTCTGGGGTGGTGGTGAAGATGGGCCGGGTACTCGACGGGGTGTCGCCCCATATGAAGGAGTATCCAGAGACACACACCTTTGTGGTGTCAGATGAAAAGGAGCCCACCATGGAAGAGATAGTGGACCACTTGAAGGGGAGCGGTGCCGAGATATTGGTGAACTATCTCCCAGTGGGATCTGAAGAGGCAGTGCGCTTCTATGCCGAGTGTGCCCTAAAGGCAGGCCTTGGATTTGTCAACTGTATGCCAGTCTTCATCGCCTCAGACCCTGAGTGGGAGGCAAGGTTCAGGCAAAGCGGGCTGCCCATTGTTGGAGACGACATCAAGGCACAACTTGGGGCCACCATTACCCATAGGACCATTGCCGACCTCTTTAGAAAGCGTGGAGTCAAGGTAGAGAGGACCTATCAGATCAACACAGGTGGGAACACAGACTTCCTCAACATGCTCAACAGGGCAAGGCTTAAGTCCAAGAAGGTCTCTAAGACCGAGGCAGTCCAGTCTGTCTTGCCCCAGAGGATGGACTGGGAGAACATCCACATCGGTCCCAGTGATTACGTACCATGGCAAAAGGACAACAAGGTGGCATTCATCAGGATGGAGGGGAAGCTCTTTGGAGACGTCCCAATGAATTTAGAGCTCAGGCTCTCTGTGGAGGACTCTCCCAATTCTGCTGGCGTTGCCATTGACGCAATACGCTGCTGCAAGCTCGCCATGGACAGGGGCGAGGCAGGTGTAGTTGAAGGTCCAAGCGCCTTTTTCATGAAACACCCACCTCGCCAGTATCCAGACGATGTAGCGTGGCGGATGACAGAAGACTTCATCAGAGGAAAGGTGTACGAACAGGCCATATCCAGAGCGACTAATGGTCAACAAGATGCCATCGCTGCCTGATTAGTGCTACACGAGAGTCACGAGATGAATACGAAAAAGAGGCGGCAAAAGTCCATAGTGATCCTAGCTGCGGGCAAGGGGAGCAGGCTGGGCGAGAGGTCCCGCCCCAAACCCCTTACCCGCTTTCTCGGGATGCCCCTTTTGGAACGCACCATAAGGGCCTTTCGGGCATGTGGCGCGCGAGAGTTCCTCGTAGTCACTGGCTTTAGACACAGGGAGATAGAGTCCTTTTTGGAGAAGCTATCCAAGAGGTTAAACGACGTCACCATAAGGCCAATCTACAACCAGAGGTGGGAGATGGGCAATGGTACATCTTTCCTTGCAGCAGCGCCCCACGTCAAAGAAGACTTTGTGCTCACCATGTGCGACCATGTCTTCTCCAAGGACCTTATGGTGCTGGCCATGACCAAGGCCCCTCCACCTGGGGGGATGGGGCTCTTTGTGGATACCCGTACAGACAATCCGGTGATCGATAAAGATGATGCCACCAAGGTCCTCATTGAAGACGAGAGGATCACGGCCATCGGAAAGGGACTTAAAAGATATAGCGGCTTCGACACCGGCCTCTTTGTATGTTCCAGACAGGTATTCCATCACTTAGACGCCCTCTCGTTGGACAGTACGCCCCTGGGACTAAGCGCCATCTTTCAGTATCTCTCAGATATGGGGCACACGTGTGCCTATGAGATCAGGAACGGCTTTTGGGCAGACCTTGACGACCTAAATGCCTTTAAACGCGCTGAAAAGGCCCTCTTCATGCTACTTAGGGGCAAGGCACACGACGGACCTGTGTCGCGCCTCTTAAACCGTCCACTCTCCATAAGGCTCACGAGCCTGCTCGTCAATACACCCATCACCCCAAACCAGGTGACACTGGTGAGCTTCTTTCTTGCCATTGTAGCCAGCCTCTTTCTCACCAAGGACTCATATCTTTGGTTCGCCATGGGCGGCATAATGGCACAACTAGCAAGTATCATTGATGGCTGTGACGGCGAAATTGCCAGACTGAAGTGGCAACAGTCTGAATATGGTGCATGGCTGGATGCAGTCTTGGATCGATATGCAGATGCATTCCTCATTTGCGGAATCACATGGCATGTGGCCAACTATCACTCCATGGGAAATGCGGGCTGGTTACTCGGTACCATTGCATTAGTGGGTTCACTTATAAACAGTTACACTGCCGACAAATATGATGGTTGGATGAAGAGGAGGAAAAAGGTCCAGAGATTCAGGCTTGGACGGGATGTGAGGATCTTCCTGGTATTCCTCTCCACCATCTTCTATAGGCCTGTAGAGTTACTGGTTATGTTGGCAGGGATTATGCACACGGAAAACATCAGGCGGATGTGGCAACTAAGGACTGGCTGAAAAAAAGGATCGAGGAGGCAGAGGCCAGGATCAGGACTGCCATCGCCAGGTCCATGGTCCCCGAAGACCCTCTACATGCAGAGGACACGCTACTCATCCTCCAGGAGCTCTGGCCTGGGGCAGATACTGCCCTAAAGTTGGCTGCCCTCGGACACGACATAGAAAGGGCCATGCCATGGGGTATTAGGATCAATAGGGACCACTTCAAGGACTACGACCAGTTCAAAAAGGCACACGCAGAGAACAGCTCACGGATCATACGGGGCATACTCACCAAGTGCCACCTTCCCGCACCGCTAGTAGAAGAGGTTGCCAGGCTTGTACTCCACCATGAAACCGGTGGCTTTAAAGAGGTAGACATCCTCAAGGATGCAGACTCGCTCTCGTTTTTCCGGGTGAACCTCCCACTCTTTTGCCAGCGTGAGCCAGAACACAGGGTAAGGGATCGCATAAGATGGGGGATCTCCAGGTTGAGTAAAGATGGGATGGCCTATCTGAGAGAGATGGCAGAAAGGGACGATTACTTGAAAGATGTGTTGAAAGATGTGCTAAAAGCGATTGAGGGGTGTAACTTGTTACACCCCTCTTAAATATTTGGCGTCCCCGAGGGGATTTGAACCCCTGTTGCCGGCGTGAAAGGCCGGTGTCCTGGACCGGGCTAGACGACGGGGACGTCGTGTCCTGGTGGGCCGTGCTGGACTCGAACCAGCGACTCTCTGCTTAAAAGGCAGATACTCTACCAACTGAGTTAACGGCCCGTGTTTTTGGGCCCACCCCAGAGTCGGCGGGTACCCATATCATATAGAAATTGGGTTGTCAAGTAACAAGGGCACAGAAAATTTTTTATGCTCTCTCTTTGATTTCATTATATTCAGTACCTTGACGGATTTTGTCAAGGGGAATAAAAACGCTATCCATGAAAAGGAAAAATATTGTGAAAATCCCACATTTGAGAATCGGTGACATCGAGACCAGGCTACCGATCATTCAAGGGGGTATGGGCGTAGGCATCTCCATGTCTGGCCTGGCCTCCGCTGTGGCGAGAGCCGGGGGTCTCGGCGTTATAGCAGCGGTATTGATCGGATTCAAGGAACCAGAAGAGTTCGCCAAGCACCCAAGGGATACCACGTTTAGAGTGCTCTACGAAGAGATCAAGAGGGCAAAAGAGCAATCGGGCGGTGGCCCTATTGGGGTGAACATCATGGTGGCCCTCGAGGACTACGATGAGATAGTGAGGATATCTGCTGAGGCAGGGGCGGATGTCATCATAAGTGGAGCAGGGCTACCACTCAAACTGCCATCTCTACTGCCAAAAGGGTTCAATACTAAACTCGTCCCAATAGTCTCATCGCCCAGGGCAGCCACAATCATTGCCAGGCGTTGGTACGAACACTATAGGCGTGTACCAGATGCAGTAGTAGTAGAGGGCCCATTGGCAGGCGGACACCTGGGATTCAAGCCCCATGAACTCACTAAGCCAGAAAACCGCATCGAGGTACTCGTCCCCGGTGTGGTGGAGGCCCTGAGACCCTTTGAGGAAAAGACAGGGCAAAAGATCCCAGTGATTGCAGCAGGTGGTATCTATAATGGAGAAGACATCTTCAAGATCATGTCCTTAGGGGCCTCTGGCGTCCAAATGGGGACACGCTTTGTGGCAACCCATGAGTGTGATGCCTCTATGGAATTTAAGAAGGCATATCTAGCTGCTAAAAAAGAGGATGTTAGGATCATAATAAGCCCTGTCGGTCTGCCTGGTCGGGCACTCAAGGGTGAATTCATCGAAAAGGTAAAAGATGGGGACAAGCGCCCCAAAAAGTGTATGTTTAAGTGTTTGCGGGTGTGTGACTTCAAGACCACCCCCTACTGCATTGGCTCTGCCCTCATAAACGCCCAGAGGGGGAATCTTAGGGCAGGTTTTGTATTCTGTGGTGAAAACGTGTGGAG
>WGBU01000156.1 GCA_015494155.1 Deltaproteobacteria bacterium
TAAAGCCATGGCCATTCAAAAAGCCCCTCATCTCCTGGCACACCCTGTGTCTAAGGAGGAGGCCCTCTTGCATCCAGGGACGCCTAAGATCTATATATCTATACTTTAGCCTAAGGCCCTCGGAGACCTGCCCCTCTTCATCCAGTGGAAACGGCGGCGTCTTGGAGGGATTGAGGATCCTAAGCTCATTCACTGCCACCTCTATGTAACCGGTCTTGAGTTTCGGGTTTTCCATGCCCTCTGGCCGCCTTCTCACCTTGCCCTTGACTGCAATACAATACTCGCTTCTAAGGGCATGTGCCTTTTTGTGGGCAGATTCTTCTATCTGTGGGTCGAATACCACCTGGGTCAGACCCTCTCTGTCTCTAAGATCCACAAAGATCACGCCACCATGGTCTCGGCGCCTAAGCACCCAACCCATGAGCACAACCTCTTCCCCTATGTTCTCTTCGCTCAAGGTCCCACAGTCATGTGTGCGTTTTAGCCCATTCAAACTGTCCATCACTCTCTCTCCTCCTCTTGAACGGCCTTCTTCGCCTCCACCTCTTCTTCTTCAAGGGTCTTTTTCAACAACTCCTGGGCCACCTCGTCAAAAGGTACCTGCCATTGCTCATGGGTCTCCATATCCCTTAAAATGGCCTCTTCCTCGTCCAACTCGGACTCACCTACGATTACTGAAAACCTGGCCCTCACCCTGTCTGCTGCCCTGAGTTGGGCCTTCAGGCTCTTTTTCCCATAAGATGTCTCGCATATGAGGCCGTTTTGGCGAAGCTCCTTCATCCACTTGAGGACATATTCCATGGCGTCTCTATCCAAGACTGCGAAATAGCAGTCTGTGGCCTCTTCTTCTACTTCACTCTCCATGAGTAATAATGCCCGCTCCACCCCTATTGCCATTCCAACTCCAGGTATCTTTGGTCCGCCCAAAAGTTCCACGAGACCATCATACCTACCACCTGCTGCCACTGTGTCCTGTGCGCCCAGTCCAGTGGCCTTGATCTCGAAGGTAGTCCTCTGGTAGTAATCGAGCCCACGCACTAGATGCGGGTTGATCACAAAAGGAATCTCCAAGAATTCAAGGTAATCCAGGACCCTTCCAAGGTGTTCTGAACACTCAGGACACCAGTAGTGCTTTATGACAGGGGCGAGCAAGAGTGCCCGCCTACACTCTTCTTTCTTACAATCAAAGACCCTAAGAGGATTTGTCTTCATTCTCCTCTTACAATCCTCGCACAGGTCCTGGGCATTGTTCTCGAGAAAGACACTCAGGTCCTTTCTATGCCCAGGTCTACACTTTGGACAACCGAGTGAGTTCACCTCTAGCCTCAATCCCCCTTTGAGGCCAATCTCTTGAAGGATCTCCCATGCGACCCATATGACCTCTGCGTCTGAAAGGGGATCATCGCTTCCCAGGAGCTCGGCATTTATCTGGTGGAATTGTCTGAGACGCCCCTTTTGCGGCCTCTCGTGCCTGAACATGGGTCCTATAGTATAAAGTTTCTGAACACTGGACCTGTTGTAAAGCTTGTTTTCGATGTAGGCCCTTATGATTCCTGCTGTGGCCTCTGGTCTCAGGGTGAGGGAGTCGCCATTTCTATCTGTAAATGTATACATCTCCTTTTCGACGATGTCTGTGTGCTCCCCTATCCCACGGTTGAATACCTCTGTCTTCTCGAGAATCGGGGTCCTTATCTCTGAGAAGCCAAAGGTCTCGAAACAGGCTCTGGCGAGCTCCTCCAGCTCCTGCCAGCTCCTTGTTTCAGGCGGCAAAATATCCTTAAAGCCCCTAATAGCTCTAATACCCAATTTTTATATTCTCCTTTAAAAAATTCCACTCTATTTACTCCATTAATGTGGTTTGTTCAAGTTCACACATTCGATGTCCGAAAAACAAAAGAGAAATAGGACTCTTAGGGCCTAATCTATTTTCTTGACAAGTGTGCCCATGGTGCTATAGAAAAAAATAGTAGAAACTATAGGTTTTGTGAATCAAATCACAAGAAAGGAGGTATTATGAGGGTTTTTTCTCAAAGAACTAGGGGAGTTTTTATGGTCTTACCTTTGTTGTTCCTTCTTTTTTCCCTGGTCTTACCTGGCCTTGTCGTGGCGGGAGGGTATTCTGAGCGGGACGACATAGATGCCCTTAAGGCACAGGTAAAACAATTGATGCAGCGTATAGAGCAGCTTGAAAAGAAACAGGCTGCCCAACCTACCCCCTCCAATGTGAAGGCATATTGGAAGAATGGCTTTAGGATCGACTATAAAGACCAAAATAGCGGAAACGAATATCGCCTCAGGTTACGTACAGGGATTCAGTTTAGATACACCTTTATGGAGAGGGACGACGACATCTCAGGATCTGAGGAAAACTACAGTTCCTTCACCATGAGACGTCTGAGGTTATTCGTGGATGGGACTGCCCCGAACCGCGATTGGCGTTATTTTGTACACGTCCAGTTGGAGCCCAAGAGCAAAGTGAACGTCCACGATGCCTTTGTTGCATGGCAGAAATACAAGAAATTCATAGTCACCTTTGGCCGCATGAAGATTCCAGGACTGGGGATGGAGTACTGGCAGAGTGGATTCAAACAGAACGGGACCGACAGGACCATCTTCACAGACGACAGTGAAGGATATTGGCCCTATGATGGAGGGACCAAGAGACTGAAGGTGGGGGGACACAAACTTGCCAATGGATTCCCCTTTGGTGGTATGCTCAACTACAGGTCACAGGGGATACAGCTCAACGGCTACTTGGACATGATGGGTAAAAAGCAGTTCTTCTGTTACTGGTTGGGCATTTTCAACGGACGCGACACCCAGGGTTACAGGAATCTCGGGAGTGCCGACCACCTGTACAGTGCCCGTGTTGGGTTGAACTGGCTACCAGGTTCAGACCCAAAGGGTCCAATGGGTCCCAAGACATTCAACAACTACTTCATGCAGGGCGACTATGGTTTTAACACCAAACCCGCCCTTGCCACAGTGTTCTCCACCTTTTGGGTCACTGATAGGGTAAGCACCATCTATGACTCTACAGGTAAGTCTCAAGATGTGACACACGATACTGAGAACTACGGATTTGATGCGGCTGTCCTCTTTAGATACATGGGCTTTTCCACTGACCTAGAATGGGCATGGGAGGAGTTTATCCAGGCGCCTGATCACGACCTGCAGGAGACCTGGGATCGCTGGGCCTTCCGTGCAAACCTAGGTTACTTCTTTGTCCCCAAGAAGTGGGAGGCCGTGTTCAAATATGCCTACTTTGAAAGGCTTGAAGACAACGATCCTCTAAATTCAAGGGAAAGTGGTCTAGGCCTGGTCAAACTTGCCAATGGGAAATATGGTGTTGAAGACTACATGCAGCAGTTCACTCTGGGTGTCAACTACTATTTCCATGGCTTTAACCAGTATGTCACCATGGATGTCTCACTGCTCCAAAGGAATATAGAAGATGCCTCTGCAGCAGAGGCCGCCAAGGTGGGTCTGACCTCAAATGACTTTGACAGCCAGATGGAAAACGACTGGCGCTTTAGGGTGATGTACCAATTCTTCTTCTAATCCTAAGAGACATTGAGTCCTCTTTAAGGGCGCCGATACCTCGGCGCCCTTTTTTATTGCCCCACCTTTACCCAAAAAAAAGGCAACAGGGACACTCAAAAACGTACTACCCACACATCCTAAAAAGTACAATGGACCAAAATTTGGCCATAGGTTATATTGGACCATGACATTAAACTTTTATTGGGAAGAAACGATCTAGCAATGTTTAAGAGAATAAAGATCCTATTGGACATGATAAAGTTTGAACACACCGTCTTTGCCCTACCCTTTGCCTACCTTGGGGCATTTTTGGCTGCCCAGGGCCTCCCCCCGCTAAAGGAGAGCCTCTTGATACTCCTGGGCATGGTCGGCGGAAGGACTGCTGCCATGGGGTTTAACCGTATAGTTGACCTCCCATTTGATGCAAAAAACCCCAGGACCAAAGATAGGCCCCTTGTTACAGGTGCTGTAAAGGACAAAGAGGCATGGGCCATGGTAATAATCTCTGGGGCAATCTTTTTCCTCGCAGCATATCTCTTAAATCCATTGGCCTTCAAGCTATCACCATGGGTCTTCTTTGTACTGCTGGCCTACTCATATACAAAGCGCTTCACCCCACTCTGTCATATCTTTCTAGGGTTTGCCATTGGCATCGCTCCTACTGCTGGCTGGATAGCAATAAAGGGGAGTGTGTCAACTGTACCCATCCTCATATCCATTGGAGTCCTCTTCTGGGTAGCGGGCTTTGACATACTCTATGCGTGTCTTGATACAGATTTCGACAAGAGAGAGGGCCTTCACTCAATACCATCTGCCATTGGGGTGAGGCGGGCCTTTTTTGTGTCTGCTGCCTTTCATGCAGTGGCATTTTTCATCTTCCTTCTTGTAGGGATAATGGCACACCTTGGCCTGGCTTACTATATAGGGCTTGTGGGGGTCTCGGCCCTCTTCATTCTCCAAAGGAGGGTGGTTAGCCCAGAGGACCTGTCCAGGATGAACCTTGCCTTTTTCACACTAAATGGGCTAGTGAGCCTCATTTTGTTCTGTTTCACTGCCATTGACCTTTTGATATTCTGAGGGCAACGAAAATTGGTTTTAGTCGACAGGAAGTGTAAAATCATCCACCACTCCCAGGTAGGGCCAGAAGTTTACGTCCTTGGGATAGACGCAGTGGATGTGGCCAAGCACGCCCTACCAGGGCAGTTTGTGATGATAGGTGTCAGGGGGAAGAGTGCCTTTGACCCACTCTTAAGGCGCCCCTTTTCCATTGCATGGACAGACCATGTCAAAGGGATGATATTCATCTTTTATAGGGTGGTGGGAAGGGGTACAAGGCTACTCTCTGAGTACATGCCAGGCACAGGGCTTGAATTGCTTGGTCCACTTGGAAGAGGCTTTTCCCTCGAAGTATCTGGTCGGCGCATCCTTGTGGGCGGAGGGCTGGGAATTGCACCCATCATTTTCCTATATAAATGGATCAAGGCCTCAGGGGCCTCTGCCACTTGTATCCTTGGTGCACGGACAGGTGATGAGCTTCTGGGCGCCCTCAAGGCCTCTGATATCTCTTTAGAAGATGTGATAATCACAACAGAAGACGGCAGCCTTGGTAAAAAGGGCCTTGTGACAGGCCCTTTGGCAAAGTGCCTAGACCATATTGGTGGCGATGCAACTATCCAGGCCTGCGGCCCCGCTCCAATGCTAAAGGCCGTCTCCAACCTCTCCAATCATAAGGTTCGCCTCCTTGAGGTCTCTCTCGAGTCTTATATGGCATGTGGGATTGGTCTTTGCCTTGGCTGTGCACACAAGAAAAGGGGTGACTCTGAGGAATATGTACACATCTGTAAGGATGGGCCTGTATTCGATGCAAGAGATGTGGTGTTATAATGGGAGAGATTAGGGAACTTTCAGACATTAACCTTGAGGTGTCACTTGGCCCTATAAGGCTCAAGAACCCTGTGATGCTCGCCTCTGGGACCTGCGGATATGGAAGGGAACTCACCCCTCACCTAGACCTCAATTCTATTGGTGCCGTGGTGGTCAAAGGAATAAGCCTTGAACCACGGCCAGGGAATCCCCCACCCAGGATATTCGAGACGCCCTGTGGCCTCTTGAATGCAATAGGGCTTGAGAATGTGGGCGTGAAGGCGTTTCTCACGGAGAAACTACCTTGGCTAAAGGACCAAGGCATCTCCACGGTGGTCAATATCCTTGGAAACAGTGTGGAGGAGTATAAGAGGCTTTGTTCTATACTTTCTGAGGAATCTCAGTCGATTTTGGCCATCGAGATCAACGTGAGCTGTCCCAATGTAAAGGCCGGAGGGGTCGCATTTGGCCGCACCCCTGAAGGGACCTATGAAGTGGTGAGGCATGTGGTGGAGGTAACAGAGATCCCCATCATTGTAAAACTGAGCCCCAATGTCACAGACATAACATCAATCGCACAGGCTGCACAGGATGCAGGCGCCCATGCAATTAGCCTCATAAACACCATACTCGCCATGGCCATAGACATAGAAAAGAAGAGACCTCTTCTGGGGAATACATTTGGCGGTCTTTCTGGACCTGCCATAAAACCCATTGCCCTAAGAATGGTGTGGGAGGCGCACAGGGCAGTGGACATACCAGTAATCGGTATTGGTGGCATTTCCACATGGAAGGATGCAGTGGAGTTTTTAATGGCTGGCGCCAGTGCCATCCAGATAGGGACCGCCACCCTCGTTGAGCCTGGGAGTGCAAAAAAAATCCTTGACGGGCTCACACGTTTTATGAGACAAAAGGGTTATAGGGAGGTGGAGGCACTATGGATAGATTGATCCACATCACACTTGCCTTATTTACTTTCGTATCTATCTTTTCCTCAGACCCTGCACTCTCAGGGGAAAGGAGGTATCAGATGAAGCTAACGTCTCCTGCATTCAAACACATGGATGAGATTCCAAAAAAATATACCTGTGATGGAGAAGACAAGTCACCTCCCCTAGTCTGGGAGGGAGTGCCAGATGGGGCAAAGTCCCTAGCCCTCATCGTAGACGACCCAGATGCACCAGACCCCAGGGCACCACGCATGACCTGGGTGCACTGGGTACTCTATAACCTCCCGCCATCCACCAAAGGGCTTGAGGAGGGTGCTGTCACCTTACCCCCTGGTACCTTACAAGGAAAAAATGACTGGGGGAGAACAGGTTATGGCGGCCCTTGTCCACCTATTGGAAGGCATCGTTATTTCTTCAAGCTATATGCCCTAGACACGATCCTCCCGGATCTTGGTTCACCTACCAAAAAGGCACTCCTAAAGGCCATGGAAGGACATATAATTGAGAAGACAGAGCTCATCGGGACCTATAAAAGGTAGGTGGAAGGGCGCCTCTCTCAGGACGACTAGCTCTTCGTTAGCACCCATACTTACTTGCTGCTAACCCATAGATGAGCTATAAATAAAAAAATATTCGCCATCTTTTTTAAAAGGTGGATGGATTGGTGGATTCGCCTACATTGTACGCACCCAAGAGCGAGATCGGACTATATTTTCAGCCAGGAGAGCCCTTTGAGGTCATAAAGGCCATTGTCTCTGCTATGGGCCACGAGGTAAACGACGACTTCGACACCTTTCTCAATCAACGAGGGGGGGGCGGCCTTTTACCAGACATGGCCATCATGGATGAACACCATGCAGCCAGTATAGAGCCTGGGGAAAAGAGGTGGTCCTTTATTCAAGAGAGGGCCACATTTCTCCCGATCCTCGTGGCCTTGAACGACCCAAGGGATTTTGGATCCTATCTAAGGAGGGGCTTTCACGACTGCCTAAGACTACCCTTCGAAGAGAGCGAGGTGGAATCTAGGATACTCACCTTTCTCTCCCTCAAGAACCGTACAAAAGAGCTTATTGGGGAATTGGAGGGTGAAAGGCACCTCCTTGCCACTGCACTAAGGGTGGTGGACGATGCTGTAATAATCACAGATGCCAAAGGCCGAATAGTGTTTGTAAACAACTCTTTCTTAAACATAACAGGAAGGAAGGCCGAGGAACTCCTTAACTTACCATTAAAGGAAATCATAGTACCTCCAGCCCCTGACCATGACTATGGATCTTTACTGGCACAAGAAGTGCATGAGTTTGTAATAAACGGCCATATCCAAAGGGGTCACATCCGTCTCTTGAAAAAGGACGACTCATATATAGAACTTAATGCAAGTATCACACCACTTTCAAACCAACACTTTAATGGACCTTATCACGTAATCGTCTTGAGGGACCTCAGCGAAGAACGGCTCATAGAGGCAAGAAGCCTACAGGCCCAAAAGCTAGAGGCCCTGGGTATATTGGCAAGTGGCATTGCCCATGACTTCAATAACATTCTGACCCCTATCATGGGCTATGCAGAACTCCTCCTCACCCATGGACCAGACGAAAAGGTGCAAAAGGAAGGACTAGAGCACATACTCACAAGTGCCACCAGGGCAAAGGAACTCGTAGGCGAACTTTTGAGCTTTTCAAGGCATAGTGACGAGGGAAAGAGGCACTTCAACCCAGTGCCAGTTGTAAAAGAGGTAGTGAAACTCTTGAGGGCAGCAGTGCCAGAAAACATAGAGATCGTGCATAATATCTCTCCCGATTGCCCAAACATCTTCCTTAGCCCAGTAGAACTCCACCAGGTCGTTATGAATCTCGTCACCAATGCCTACCAGGCCATTGGAGACCAGCGTCCTGGTCGCATCGAGGTATCTTTGGAGCCAGTGGAGATAGACCCAGTGAGCGCCAGGACTCATCCAGGGCTCAAGCCAGGGTCTCATGTGCGATTGAGTGTCTCTGACAATGGACCAGGGATACCACATTCAATTCTGGGCAAGATATTCGACCCATACTTCACCACAAAAGAGGAGGGCAAGGGTACTGGCTTGGGGCTCAGTGTGGTACACAACATTGTGAGAGGGGCTCAGGGGGTGGTAACTGTCTATTCTGAAAATGGCAAGGGGGCTACCTTCAGGTGCTATTTCCCTGCCAGTACTGTTTCAGAAGACCAGCCTTATGAATATAGTGAAGAAGGCCCTCTGGATCTCTCTGGGCTCAGGGTCATCGTGGTGGATGACGATGAACTAAATCTGGCCATAACCTGCGAAATGTTGTCCCATCTGGGTTGTTCTGCAGAGGCATTTACAGACCCGGAGAAGGCACTAAGTAGAGTGAAAAAGAGGCCTAAGGACTTTGATCTGCTCTTCACAGACCAGATTATGCCCAAGATGAGTGGAGTGGACCTGGCAAAGGCGATAAAGGGGATCGCCCCCTCCATCAAAGCTGTTTTGTGTAGCGGCTATCCAGTGGCCTTGAGAAACGAGGCATTGAAAGAGGCCAGGGTAATGTGCGTATTGTCAAAGCCTTTTACCTTAACAGAACTCAAAAAGGCCTTGACTTCACTCACAGACGATGCAAGCGCTGATTAGACGGTGCTGAATCACCGTCAGACTAGTGGCTTCACTCCCCAACGAGATCCTTGACCTTTACACCCAATAACCGCTGGCGCATGGCCTCCTTTGCCTGCCTGACTACCCCACCACCCTCAGTATGGGGTACCCTGTCTCCCAACACGGCATCGATGGCCTCATAGGCCTCAATATCTTCCAGGATGGAATTAGGGAAGACCTCTGGTGGTTCCTCTCCTGAGACCTTTATTATGCGCCTCTTTACCAGTGCATCAGTGATCTCCACGAGGTCGGACTCTGGTACGCTTAACTCTTGAGATAGTACTCTTAGGGCAGGGGTACGCCTCTTTCTCAAGCAGGCCAGGATCTCCACCAATAGGTCGACAGAAAGTGCTGCCTTCTCCACTGGGGTGAGGGCGCCACTAGAACGCGGTCTATACCGCGGCCATGCATAGGCAGCAAAGCTTATCTCTGCACCCACCAGGAATACCACCCAGCCAGCATAGAGCCAGAGTAAAAAGAGCGGTAGAGTGGCAAAGGAGCCGTAAATGGCATTATACTTGGCCACTCCTATCTGGAGTTTTATGTAAGCGGCCTGTGTGAGCAACCAGCCAAGTGCCCCGAGGATACCACCTGAGAGTGCAGGCACAAACGGGACCTTTGTATTGGGCAAGAACCTGTACATTGCAGTGAAAGTGGAGGCAATCACAAAGAATATAAAGAGATTCAAGAGGAGTGTCCCGATCCAAGGTGCCGGGAAAAGCTTGTGTACCATGGTAACAAACTTAGGGCTCTGGACAAAGGTCATGGCTGCCAGCCCTACATTGACCGCAAAGGGCAGGAGTATTAGCAGCGCAAGGTA
>WGBU01000157.1 GCA_015494155.1 Deltaproteobacteria bacterium
CCTTTCCACCACCCGACATCTTTATGAAGCTCCCCTGGAGGAGACAGGTCTTGGAGGCACTCCTCGACTACGATCTCATAGGGTTCCAGACCATGAGAGACAAGAGACACTTCTTGCACAGCCTCGCACAACTCATCTCAGGGGTCAAACTATCTGGAAGGGGGGCCATAAGTTCTGTAACCTTTATGGGTCGAGATATCAGGGTGGGTGCCTTTCCCATCAGTATAGACTACAAGGGCTTTTCAAAGGACAGCGCCTCAAAGGCAGTGGCAGATGCCGCATGGTATCTCCATGAGGCACTGCCTGAAAGACAGGTGATATTGGGGGTAGACAGACTAGACTACACCAAGGGCATACCAGAGCGGCTATTTGCCTTTAAAAATGCCCTAGAAAACTACAAAGAACTCATCGGGAACGTAAGCCTCGTACAGGTAGTAGTACCCAGCAGGGAAGAGGTACCTGAGTACCAGGAATTGAAGGCAGAGATCGAGCGGCTTGTGGGAGAGATAAACGGTAAATTTACACAATCTGGCTGGGTCCCGATCCACTATCTCTATAGGAGTCTCAAGAGGACAGAGCTCTTGGCATATTACAGGCTTGCAGAGATCGCCCTGATCACACCGCTAAAGGATGGAATGAACCTGGTATCAAAGGAATACTGTGCGTGCAATCATGATGGTAGAGGCGTACTCATCTTAAGTGAGTTCGCAGGTGCAGCAGCCCAACTCCATAAGGGTGCTATCATGGTAAACCCATATGACGTCGAGGGCGTCTCAAGGGCGATCTTCGAGGCATACGAGATGTCCCATGAAGAGCGTATGAGGCGCATGAAGTTACTTAGACGGATCATAAGGAGGAAGGATATATTCTGGTGGGTGAATACCTTTTTGAGGGCGGCATTTGCAAAGGATCTATCGGCATTTCCAGTGGGGATTGCAGAAGATTACATCCCCACCTAAGTATAGCCCCCTCCTGGTGCCTTACTTTTCTCCTTGCAAGGACCTATCTATTCCCTACCCTTTTCGAGGAACTTGACGGCAATCCGCTTTATCTCCATATTTGGGTCTTCAACCAGGCGCCTGGCCTCTTCGCTACCGAGTTCTCCAAGTTCCAACAACCCCTTTACAGCGGCAAGCCTCACTGTTCCATCTGAGTCAAGACTCCCCTCCCTCAAGAGCTCAAGCACCCTTGCCTTCTGAGGCGCAGCAAGGTCCTCCATGGAGACCAAGACGGTCAGTATGTCACTTCGAAGGCCCGGTGGCTCCTTTTTGAGTGCATCCTTGTAAATGGAGAGTGCCTCATCTTCTTTTCCCTTAAATCTCCACAAGTTATAATATATTGCCCTCTTTTGTTGTGGAGATGCACCTCTCAAACGGTCCTTTAAGATGCCAAAGAGCCTTGAGTCTCCCAGGTTGCTCAACCCGATCACTGCGACCTCCTGCACCTCTGGATCGTCTGAGTGGAGCAGTTCTGCAAGTATTGGGACTGCCTGGGTATTTCCCTCCCACCCCATGGCCACGATGGCCCTTAGACTCGAATCCTTGTCACCGCCTCTCACTATCTCGTTGAGGCGCCTTGTAAGAAGCCCAGGATTGGACACAAAGCAACCGATTACACTCAAATAAATAGAGGCCTGGTCCTTCAACTCTTCGTCTGCCTCTTCATCCTCTAGAAGGGATACGAGTATCCAGGCGAGTTCATCCTGCGCAAGGGTGCTGAGGACGAGGAACATGCGCTTTCGCTCTTCTGCTGTTGCCCCCTTAAAGGCCCTGGAAATGGTGGTAATCGCCCTCTCGCCCTCTTTAGATATGAGTGAGGGATCATCCAGGTATTTTCGGACCTTTTTCTTTAGCCCTTCCCTTTCCTTGAATTCCAGGATGGTTGCCAAGCCTTACGACTCCCTAAAGCCAAATTCCATCTTGAAGCTAAGGCCCTTTTCTTCAGACACGAGATAGACCTCTATAGTGCCTATCTCTGTCACCTTTACCTTGAGTTTCACGGGGATAAGGGTACCCGGTTCAACACCTGGGGCCTCGAGTGTTGACTCTATAGTCGATATTGGTTCGATCTCTGGGCCCAGTTCCTCGACCAGAACACCTGGTTCATCGTCTACCCTTGTGGAGGACATGAGAAATGGGAACCGCACAGTACGACCTACAATGAGTCCGAATTGCCTGTCTATGGAAAACTCGCTCCCCTCTTCTGCGCCCTCTGGACAAATGCAGAGTGCCATTAGACGAGGGGGCACTCCTGGAATGGCAGGGCCAGAACGCTCGATTCCTATATAGTAACTCTTGGGCACCCCGC
>WGBU01000158.1 GCA_015494155.1 Deltaproteobacteria bacterium
GTCCAGACCCCAAACGTTCCCAATAGTAGGAGGACGCCCATACCTAAAAGGGCGTAAGAATGTCTTTTCGCACTCCTAAGTCCAGAATCTAGTCGCCTCTCCTCCTCCTCGATCTCATTTTTTCTCCTTTTGAGGTGAAGGGCCTCATCTTTTATTTTTTTGGCGCCCTCTACCAATTCCCTTCTCACCTCTATGTCTCGTTGGAGTATCCTTATCTTAGATTGGATGGCCTCTTTTTCTTGGGAAAGTCTTGTGGATTCATTTTGAATGGCCTTTTCCATTTCTTGGAGATCGGATAGGATCTTATATCCATCCCATACCTTTTGTCTAAATAGCATGGATGTGTCGAGCTCATCGAGCGTGTCTGGGTCTATCCCTGGGCCCAACTGCGCCAATGTGGTCTCTAGTCTTTCTCTTAGGAACTCTACTCTTTTTTCCTTTTCAGTAAGTGCATCCAGGGCCGAGGCCACACCTTGGAGATCAACTGAAAGGGCACGGATCGCATCTTTGGCCTCCAAGACCTCTTGGAGGGGGCGAGTCTGTTCAAGTCGTCCTTTGAGTGAGTCATACTCTGTAAGTGCCCTTTCAAGTTCGGTCTCTCCCTTTTCAATGAGCTCTGTAATCATGGAAAGGCGCTCGCCAATTCCACTTTCCACGTGGAGTGGAATCCCTGGCAACCCTTCAAGTTCTCTTTTAAGGGAAAGATATTCAAGCCATTTTTTAAAGAGTTCCTCTATCAAGATGAGGTGTTCGAGTCTCTTCCTATGGGCTTCTATATCATCCCCTAAGAGATTTGCCTCATCTTCAAGGACACTGATCCTGTTCTGGGAGGTATTGATCCCTTCTATCTCCTTTTCTTTCTCTGAGATGGCCCTTTCTATAGACTTGAGTTGAGAAAGGAGCTTATTTATAGGCGGAAGCTTGCCCTGGGGCTTAAATAATTCCCCCTCCACCTTGTCAAGGTATCGTCTCATCCTTGTAATGGTGCCAGGAGATATGCCACTAGTTGCTGCAAAGATGGCCTCCTCCACATCCTTTGTCCTAAGGCTTTTAACAGTTTCAAGCTCCCCGAGACCAAAGGCAAAACAGTTGCTAAATAGGACCTTACCCACCCCTCTAGTAATATCATTGAGTAACTCTACCCTAAGAGGCCGACCATCTTCATCATATAGAGAGACGTAGCCCTCCTTTCTTCCACCCCTCCTCTCAAGAGTGATCTCAGTTCCAGAAGGCCCCCTAATGACGATACGCCCCCCCCAATCCCTTGGGTATCTATTATCAAAACCGTATAAGACACTGCGAATAAAGCGTAGGATAGTGGACTTCCCAGCCTCATTGGGCCCATAGATCAGGTTTAAACCAGGGGTAAGATCCGTCAACGAGATGGACTGGAGTTCAAAAAAATGGTCTATGAAAATAGATGCAATATGTATTGGCCCTATCCTATTCGTCATCTTCCAATAGATCGAAAAGGAGGTCTCGTGCCTCGTTTACTATGGACTCAAGGCCATTTTCCCTGAGGAGGTCTCCAGCGTTTTTTGTGATATCCCTCTTCTTTAAAAGGGGTGAAAGCTCGCTCATGAGCCTTTCTCGCGCCTTTTTAGAGGAGAGTATCTGATTTGAGGCACCAAATATCTCCGACGGAAGGCCTTCGGGTGGTAATTGATTGATATTGAAAGTTTTTTTGGTATCATCAACAATGTCATCCACCCAGACTCCATGATCATGGAAGAGTGCCTCATTCAATGCCTCTTTGAGATCCAAAATGACCTCTTCCTTTATGAGTTCCCGTTTAATGGAGGTAGCTCCAGCGAGGTGCAGTCTCACTATACAATAGTACCTCTGGCCTGGAGGGTCATTCTCACCACTGGGCACTACCTTCTTTAAGAGCTCCTCTGATATCCTCACCTGCAAGTCATCCAGCTTGGCCACGCGTTCAAGCCATATTTCAATGTCCAGCCACCTCACAGTAGAGAGGTCTATTGTATGGATGGTGATCGAGCTTCCCTCCACTGTTACTAGATAGCACCCCTTTGCCCCAGTCTCTCTAAAATTTCTCCCCTGCGTCACTCCTGGGTACGCTATGGCAGGAGAGGCAGGTTTTAGTATAAGTCTCCTGTGAATATGTCCCAGGGCCCAGTAATCCACTGGGGCATGGGTAAGGTCAGCCAAGGTTGAGGGTGCATAGTTACCATGGCCTCCCACTCCACCACAATTGGTGTGTAGGACTCCAATGGAAAAGTATTTGGTCTCTAGGTCCAATTGGTGAAAGAGGCGTGCAAGGGGCCTTTTCTCCTCCCTTTGTTTATAGCTCACCCCAGAAATGGCACATTGCGTCCCGTCTCGTGCCTTGACCATGTGACACTCAAGTTCACTTCCAAAAATTGTTATGCCCTTTGAGATCTTATTGGAGAGCCTAGATGTATCAAGTGTGTCATGGTTTCCAAGGACAATGAATGTCGTTATCCCATTTTTCCATAAGGTCTCGGTCTCCCGTAAAAAACGGGTCTGTGCTGAGAGACTGTGGTCTCCTGAATCGAAAATATCTCCTGCCAGGATGCAAAAAGAGACCCCTTTTTCTAGAGCAAGGCCTCTCAGCCTCTCTAGGGCAATGTAAGGAGCTTTTACCAAGGCCTCTTTGAGCTCATCGGGCAAGGTATTTGAAAGACAGGAAAAGGGACTGTCAAGGTGAAGGTCTGCTGCATGTATAAAACTGAAGCTCATTTTTTCCAATTATTACTTTGAGCTATAAAAAGTTCAACCTTTTTTAAAAATAGGGCTTTACTTTTTGATAAAAGTATGTATTCTTAAATCAGAATTTTTCTTAAAAAGTAAAAATGTGGAGTAAAGAATATGGACGAACTAGAAGAACTTAGGCGCGCATTAGAAGGAGCTGGCATAAGGCTCACGCATCAGCGCATGGAGATCTACAAGGAGATAAAGTCGGCACGTGATCACCCATCGGTAGAGGTACTCTATGAGCGGCTAAGACCTAGGTTACCAACGATATCCCTTGACACGGTTTATAGGACGCTCACAATGTTTGTAGAGTTGGGGTTGGTCAAGCGGGTCTATGGTAAGGACCCTGTGGCGCGTTACGATCCAGATACCTCTTGTCACCATCATATGATCTGTAAGGAGTGTGGGGCGATAATCGACTTTGACTGGCCCGATGTATCAGAACTCCCCATACCAGACAATGTGAGGCATTTGGGGCAAGTAGAATACATGCAGGTCCAATTGGTAGGGACCTGTAAAAAATGTCAGAAAAAAGGAGGAAAAAAGAGATGAAAGATGGGATCAGAGTAGCCTTCTGGGTTGTACTGGGGATTCAGTTGATGATCTCCCCAGTCCTAGCAGGAGGTAAGACACCGTTGGGGCTTCCACCTGTCCCCATACCAGGGGACAATCCACAGACACCAGAAAAGGTGGCCCTTGGAGAACGGCTCTTCAACGACAAGCGGTTTAGCGGAGATGGCACTGTGAGCTGTGCCACATGCCACGACCCAAAAAAGGCCTTCACCGATGGTCTTCCTGTTGCAGAAGGCATCAAGGGTCTGAAGGGTACTAGAAACTCTCCCACAGTGGTCAATGCCGCTTATTACACCACCCAGTTTTGGGATGGAAGGGCAAAGAATTTAGAGGAGCAGGCAAAGGCCCCATTCATAAATCCTGTGGAGCATGGCCTTAAGAGCCACGAGCCAATACTTGAGGTCATCCGGAAAGATGACCAATACCTGAAGGCCTTTAAAGAGGTGTTTGGTGTTGGCCCAGATGAGATCACCATAGACCATGTAGTAAAGGCCATAGCCGCCTTTGAGCGTACAGTGGTCGCTGGGGATTCCCCGTTTGACAGGTACATGTATGGGGGCGACAAGAGTGCCATGAGTGCGTCTGCCATTAGAGGTCTTGAGCTCTTTAGGACAAAGGCCCGTTGCCAGGACTGCCATACCATCGGCCAGACCAGTGCCACCTTTACAGACAATAAGTTTCACAATCTCGGTGTTGGATTCAGTAAGATCGAACCCAGGCTCTTTGAGATCGTAGAGGCAGTGAGAAAGGCAAAGGAGGCCGGCAAGGATGTGGATGAGTCTGTCTTGACAAAAGAGGACGTCTCAGAGCTAGGCCGCTTTGTGGTAACACTGGACATGGAGGACATTGGCCGCTTCAAGACCCCGACGTTACGAAATGTGGCAGTCACAGGACCCTACATGCACGATGGCAGCATAGAGACCCTGGAAGAGGTGATAGAGCTCTACAACCAGGGGGGAGAAGAGAATCCCATGCTAGACAGTGGCATCCGTCCACTCAACCTCACTGAACAAGAGAAAAAAGACCTCGTAGAGTTCATGAAGGCCCTGACCAGTCCACAATTTGAGAAAAAATAGTAGTAAAAGGAGGAGAATATGAAGAAACAAGTATCAAGGAGACAGTTCCTCAAGGGCGGGCTTGCAGCAGCAGCGGCAGCAACCCTCCCCTTGGGCCTGGTTGAGGTATCCTGGGGCAAAAACAACCCTAAGAACTTCACCTTTGCCTATATCTCAGACTCCCACCTCACCCACATTAAGGGCACTGAGTTTGTGCGCAACTTTGACAAGGGTCTGAAGAAGGCAGTTATGGAGTGTAACTTTATGTCCCCAAAGCCCGACTTTGTCGTCTTTGGAGGGGACCTTGCCCAACTGGGCAAGAAGGAAGAGATAGACCATGGGCTTGAGATCATGTCCAGGCTGAGACACAAGGTGAAGTGGGTAGTGGGCGAACATGACTTCTACCTGGACATGGGTGAATACTGGCAGAAGAAGGTGAGTCCACTCTACTATAGCTTTGACCACAAGGGAGTCCACTTTGTAGTCCTAAATAGCATCCTCACTTACGATGAGTGGGTGAATCGCTGGTCCTCACCCATGGAGCGTATGTTGAATATGGCACGACTGGACAATCCCAATGGATCGCCATTCATGGTAAAGGAAGAGCAGATCCAATGGCTCAAGAAGGACCTCAAGGCCATATCAAAGGATACCCCTATTGTGGTAATGTCCCATTCGCCACTCTACAAGATCTTTAAACCGTGGAATTTCTGGACAGAAGATGCAGAGGAGGTTCAAAGCGTGCTCGCACCATTTCAAAAGGTTACAGTACTCCATGGTCACGTACACCAGATCCTTTACAACCAGATAGGAAACATATCCTTTCAGGCAATGATGTCCACAGCCTGGCCCTGGCCCTACCCTGTGAGTTACAAGCAAAAGCCCAACCAGGTGCCAAAGCTCACTGTCTTCATGAACAGGGCAGATCCCTTCAAGGAGAGGGATGCCACAGGGTGGTCGATTCTTAACCTAGAGGATGGACGCGTCACCAATCACTACAAGCTATGGGAGAATAAGGACAGGATCTTGAAGTACGACAAGGAAAAGGGACACCTGGTCGATATGGAGTACCAGGATCCATCCAAGAGGATACCACCCCAGACACACTACTAGAAAGGAGGACGATATGAGGACTATTTTAGCACTGATGGTACTTTTAGGCGTTTCTTGGTGCGGCTTTGCAGGTGCCGATGAATTTACCAAAGAAGACCTGAAGAAATGGGAATCGGAGTTTATGTCAGTTGTGAAAAAGGGAGAGGCCCTTTTTCACAGTAGTTCCCTTGGAAAAAACAAGGTCTCATGTGATATGTGCCACCCAAATGCGAGTAACACACACCCAGAGACCTATCCCAAGTTCCAAAAACAGTTGGGAAAGGTCGTGGGTCTAAGGGACATGATAAACTGGTGTATCCAAAACCCCTTGGAGGGAGAGACACTCAAGGCAGACGACCCGAAGATGATAGCCCTTGAGGCCTATATCACCTATGAGCGCCGTGGTGTTCCGCTAGCACCAGGGAAGCATTAACCCCCTACTATAATTAAAGAAATAGGTACTCGAAAAGGGGCAGTGCCATAGCCTGGCATTGCCCTTTATTTTTTTAAAAAATTAATATAGGTTTATTGTACTAAAATTTTAAAGGAATAGTTATTAAATGAGATTAAGGGTATTATTCATATATCCCTTCCTCTTTTGTTTTGCCTTCCTTAGTGTAACTAGGGGGTTAGCTGCTACACTGGACATATCAGTTCCCCAAGACCAGGTCTATTTGGGTCCATATCTCGAGTACGTAGTGGATGAAGAAGGCCGCCTTGATGTAAAGGACATGGTTAGACCCAGTGTCAAGACAAAATTCGAGAAGTGTACCGATCTCTTTCCAGGATTTGGCTTTACATCAGCTACCTACTGGTTCAAGTTCGCCTTAAGGAATTCATCTGATAAGGAGATTGAGAGATTTCTCGAGATAGAATATCCGCTCTTGGACCACCTGGAACTCTATATCCCAGTGGGTGATGGCTCCTATGAGGTTTATAATGAAGGGGACAGGCAGATTTTTTCACACAGACCAATAAAGTACAGGAACTTTGTCTTTATCCTGAAGATACCACCAGCAACAACACAGGAGTATTTTCTAAAGGTGAAGACATCGAGTTCCCTGAATCTTCCTGCCCGCCTCTACACCCAGGCGGGCTTCATCGACAAAATAGAAAACGAAGAGACTGCCCTTGGGATTTATTTTGGAATCCTCTTTGCCATGCTATCCTACAATCTCATTCTCTATTTCACCATCAGGGAGTCGGTATATCTATTTTATTGCCTCTTTGTTATTTTCAATTTCCTCTTCCAACTGGACCTAACTGGCATTTCATTTAAATACCTGTGGCCAAATAGTGTGAAGTGGGCCAACATCAGCCTGCCATTCTTTATGTCCCTGGCCTATTTTTTTGGCACAGTATTTACAAGACAGATCCTCAACTCCAGAAGATATGCACCACATTTTGACAATTTGTTGAGGATCCTACAGATTATTTCGTTTATCTCTGCCCTTTTGTGTCTAGTAATACCTTATGAGATCAGCATTAGGATATCTACATTTATAATAATATCCGTGATAGTACATATTGTGACTGGTTTTGTATGTCTCTATAGGGGCTATAGGCCTGCTAGGTA
>WGBU01000159.1 GCA_015494155.1 Deltaproteobacteria bacterium
CTTCGGCCCATCAATCCAGAGGCCATGCGGGCTGCTGTGGTGGCAGGGCTAGAATCTGTAGACTATGTGGTCTTGTTCGATGATCCCACCCCCATCAAACTAATAGAGGCCCTTTTGCCAGATGTATTGGTCAAGGGAGAGGACTGGGCAGAAGATGAGATCGTTGGGGCCAAGACGGTCAAGGCCCATGGAGGAAGGGTGGTGAGAATACCATTTGTGCACGACATCTCCACTACCAAGATCATTGGAAATATAATCAAAGGACATTCATAGGGTAAGTGTCAAAAAAATGTCAAAAATTAGGCATGTGTCTTGCATAAAATTTTTTCGATGCCGTTAAAGACTAGACGGAGGAGATCCCATGGCAGACGACGACAAGGAAAAGGCTCAAGGCGAAGAGAAAAAGAAAAAGCCCATGTTACTCTTTATAATCATAGGTGTCGTGGTATTGGCCCTGTGCGGGGGCGGTGCATACTTTTTCCTGTTCTCTGGTCCAAGTGATGAGGAGATAGCAAAGGAGATCGAACAGGAACAAGGTGAGGTGGCCAGGCCCGTCAAGAAAGAGGCGCCAAAGGTGGGTGTCATGTACCCCATGGACCCATTTGTGGTAAATCTGGCAGACCCAAAGGCCAGGCACTTTGTAAAGGCAACCATCATACTGGAGTTGGCCAACGATGACGTGAAGGAAGAGGCAGATAAGCTCCTTCCAAAGATCAGAAACGATATTATCTTACTCTTGAGTAGCCAGACCCTTGAAGATGTCATCACCATGGAGGGAAAGATCAGATTGAGGGACGCCATCATGGCACGAGTCACCAGGATTCTGGGTGAGGACAGTGTGAGAAACGTCTATTTTTCATCGTTTGTCGTACAATAAGGGGAATAGATGGCACAGGTCTTAAGTCAAGAAGAGATAGACGCCCTGCTTGGCGGACTCGACGAAATCGCCCCAGAGGAAGAGGAAAAGCCCAAGGGGCCAGAGAAGGAAGAGGGGGACATCCTCCCTTACGACTTCAAAAATGCTGCAAGCCTCACCAGGGTGAGGTTTCCCGCCTTTGATGTCATCAACGACTATTTCAACAGGGGCCTTCGTACCACACTTTCGTCCATACTCAGGGTGGTAGTGGATAGCACAGTGGTCCCCACCGAGGTGATAACCTTCAAGGAATTTCTAAGGCGAGTGCCAGTGCCCAGTAGTATCCATGTGTTAAAGATGGAACCGTTGAGGGGCCACGTGATCATGATCGTAGACTCCCAGATCGTATTCACCATCGTGGAGATCTTCCTGGGTGCATCACAGTTTGGAAAGATCAGGGTGGAGGGCAGGGAGTTTACATCCATTGAGCAGCGGCTGATAAAGAGGGTGGTGAACGCCATACTCTCAGACCTTGAGCGTGCATGGCGTCCAATATATCCAGTGACCCTCCAGTACGTTAGAAGCGAAATCAATCCACAGTTTGCAAAGGTGGCCCAGGACGACGACACAGTGATTGTCACAAAGTATCAGCTTGAACTAGAAGAGATTACAGGCTTTATCACCATGTGCATCCCTCTTACTATCCTCCAGCCCATAAAACCAAAGTTGCAGACGGCATTTCAAGGTGAAGAGGGTACTGACCCCCAATGGCGACAGGGCATCATCCAGAATCTCAGGCTCACAGAGCTCGACTTTGTGGTCCCTCTTGGCAGGGCCACTATCTCTGGGGGGGAGCTATTGGATCTAGACGAAGGAGACATTATCCAATTGGATACCAATATCGACGAACTGCTCTTGGCCTATGTCCAGGGCCTACCCAAATTTAAGGGGACCCCAGGTGTAAAGAGGGGGCAGAGGGCCTTCAAGGTAGAGTCTATCATAACAAACCCAGACGATGTGTAGAGGAGGATGAGCCATGTTGTCCCAAGACGAACTGGATAAACTCTTAGAAGAAGGTATGGATGAAGGGGAAGACAAGAAGGCCCCAGAAGATGAAGGTGGTGAAGAGGCCAAGGCATCTGGAGGAGAAGAGGGCGCAGCTACAGAAGAGGTGAGTTGGGACGACGCCTTTAAGGAGGCTGCAGAAGGAGGGGATGCCGCAGCTAAAAAGGCCCTAGAGGAAGAAGTAGAGGCCAAGGAGGAAGTACCGCCCCAAAAAGAGACACCTGTGGAAAAGACCCCTCAAAAGCAGCCAGAATTTAAAGATTTTGGCAAAGAGGGGCCAGAAGAGGGGGTAGAACACCCTGATCTCGACTTTATCTTGGACATCCCACTGGATATATCTGTCGAACTGGGTAGGACAAAGCTCAGGATCAAGGACCTCTTAAAGCTTGGACAGGGTTCAGTGGTGGAACTCAATAAACTGGCTGGTGAGCCTGCCGAGATATATGTCAACCAGAAGCTCATGGCCAAGGGCGAGATCGTGGTAGTAAATGAAAAGTTTGGCGTGCGCCTTACAGAGATCATAAGCCCATCGGACAGGGTAAAACAACTGGGATAAGGTCATGGATACCCAATCTCTCACACTCCTCATGAAGATGCTAGGGGCACTTAGTATCGTCTTAGGCATACTCCTTGCAGTAAATTACAGTGTAAGACGATGGGGGGGCAACCTCTTTAAGGAGAGGGCCTTGGCAGGGACCATGATAAGTGTGGTGGCCACCAAGGAAATACTCCCCAAAAAGTATATATCTATAGTGAGAGTAAGGGGAAATGAGTTCGTTCTCGGTATATCAGATGCAGGTATCAACCTCCTTGCCCCACTCTCAAGAGAGGGTGGGCACGGGGCACAATCTAAGGGGCCCCAAAAGAGCCCAGGGTCTGAAACCAGTTGATTTAAATTTAGTCATTTTTTTGACATTCCTCTTTCTCCTCTTCTTTCCTAAGCTTGCACATCCCGTTACCCTCCCCACCCTCAATATCGGTCTTGAAAATACCGACGACCCATCAAAGGTGGCCACCTTGTTAGAGGTGCTTTTCTTTCTCACCATCCTCTCAGTTGCACCTGCCATTTTGCTCATGACCACCTCATTTACTAGACTCATAGTTGTATTTGGTTTCTTACGACAGGCAATTGGCACCCAGCAGATGCCACCCAACCAGGTACTCCTGGGGCTTGCCCTCTTTCTCACCTTTTTCATCATGTATCCAGTGTGGAATCAGGCCAATAAGGTCTCCATACAGCCATATCTGAATGATGAGATAAGTCTCTCTACAGCACTTAAGAGGGCAGAGGAACCAATCAAGGACTTTATGTTCAGGCAGACCAGGGAGGCAGACCTGAAGCTCTTCGCCACTATGGCGGGCATAAAAGACCCTAAGGACAAGGGGGATATCCCCCTCGTGGTCTTGACCCCCGCCTATATGATAAGCGAGCTAAAGACGGCATTTGAGATTGGATTTATCCTCTACATACCATTTTTGATCATAGACATGGTGGTGGCAAGTGTTTTGCTTTCCATGGGTATGATGATGTTGCCACCAGTACTCATATCACTGCCTTTTAAACTGTTGCTCTTCGTACTGGTAGATGGCTGGCACCTCTTGGTGGGTTCCATGGTGAAGAGCTTTTTTTAGGAGGTCAAAAAAATGACGCAAGACTTTGTGGTAGGCCTGGCAAGACATGCCATTGAACTGACTCTTCTCATAAGTTTGCCCATGTTGGGCCTTGGCCTCTTAGTAGGGCTCCTGGTGAGTATATTCCAGGCAGTGACCCAGATACAGGAGATGACCCTCACGTTTGTCCCCAAAATCGTTGCAGTACTACTGGGGCTCCTCATATCCTTCCCGTGGCTCATGCACAAATTGATAGACTTCACCCACGATCTCATTTCCCAGATCCCTGTAATAATAAGATGAACTGGCTGGATAGTTACATATATCTAATTGATAATTTTAAGGTATTCTTATTAGTGCTCACTCGTGTTGGTACTATCTTCTTCATGATGCCAGTCTTTAGCTCTCGGGCCCTCCCCACACAGATAAAGGCCGCATCAAGCCTTGTGATGGCCATCTGCCTCACCCCATTTGTACCCCTTAATTCAAGAGATTTCCCGGATTCTACTATCCAATATGTATTCTATGTGGTGAGCGAGTTGTTCGTTGGGATCAGTCTCGCCCTCATATTGCGTCTCATCTTTGCAGGGCTTCAGACAGCAGCGCAGATGGCAGGATTCCAGATCGGTTTCAGTGTGGCCAATATCGTGGACCCACACTCTGGTACCCAGTCGGTGGTGGTGGCAGAGTTCGCATATCTCTTTGCACTTCTCCTCTTTCTCACGGCCAATGGGCATCACTATGTCTTAAAGGTGTTGCACGACAGTTTCTGGATATTGAGGCCTGGTGAACTACATCTCACGAGGCCCATCTATGACCTTGTAGTGGATTTCGGTGGAAAGATGTTCATGCTCTCTGTGAAGCTCATGGCCCCTGTCATGACTGTACTCCTCTTGGGCCAGGTGGCCCTGGGTATATTGGCCAAGACCGTCCCGCAGATGAACATGCTCATAATGAGCTTTGGACTCAATGTAATCCTTGGACTCTTTTTTTTGGGGATCACAATCCAGGTGTTCTGGCCAATGCTTGCACATGAGATAGACGCCTGTCTCAAGTTGTACCCTGGACTAATCATGGCATTTTCTGGAAGGTGAGTCTATGCCAGACGAAAATTTTGAAGAACGAACTGAACAAGCGACCCCACGACGAAGGCAAGAGGCCCGGGAGAAGGGGCAGGTGGCCAAGAGCAGGGAATTGGCCTCTGTCTCAGTGCTCCTTTCAGGACTCTTCACCCTTTATTGGGGAAGTACATTCTTTTATCACAATCTTGTTGTATCTATTCGATATTATTTTAGAAATATAGGGCAACTCGCAGTTGACGATACCAACATATTGGGCATGGCATATCTTGTGCTAAAACAGCTCTTTATAATACTTTCGCCTCTCTTTTTAGTAGTGGTCTTGATGGGCATACTCTCAAATATATTGCAATTTGGCGTCATTTTTTCGTCAGAACCCTTGGTGCCTAAGTTTTCAAGGATCAATCCCCTAGAAGGCATGAAGAGGCTCTTTTCCCTCCAATCCCTTGCCGAACTCCTTAAGAGCCTCTTTAAGGTCTTTGTAGTTGGATGGGTTGCATTTTCCACAGTAGAACGGGAACTGCACAACATGCCCCTGATGCTTCAAAAGAGTACATTCCAGATATTGGCCTACATCTGTGAGATCAGCTTTGAGATCTTTTGGAAGTCATGTGGCGTTATGATCATTATGGCAATAATGGACTATCTGTTTCAGCGCTGGGACTTTGAAAAGAATCTCAGGATGACGCGTCAGGAGGTGAAAGAAGAGTACAAGCAGACCGAAGGAGACCCCCATGTAAAGGCAAGGATCAGGAGTATCCAGAGAGAGATGGCCAGACGGCGGATGATGGCAGAGGTGCCTGAGGCAGATGTGGTCATCACAAACCCCACGCACCTGGCAGTGGCGCTCCGCTACGAACCAGGAGAGATGGATGCACCCAAGGTCGTGGCAAAGGGGGCAGGGCTGATTGCACAAAAAATCAAGGAGATTGCAGAGCGCCACGAGGTACCTGTGATAGAGAACAAACCCCTGGCGCAGAGCCTGTTTAAATATTGTGAGGTGGGCGACGTCATACCAGAATCACTCTATAAAGTTGTTGCCGAAGTACTCGCCTATGTATACCGTCTAAAAGGTAAGGTGAAATAGGGAATGATAGATAGGTAAGAGGGGATCCACAGAGAGATGGCAGAGACTACAACACTTGAACGCATCCAGGGTGCCATCCCTATAGAGGCCAACAATCTCTTGGCCGCAGGGGCGGTCCTCGCCATCCTCATCATAATGGTGATGCCCATACCGGCCCCTGCCATGGACATCCTCCTCGCCTTCAACTTTACGTTCAGCCTGCTCGTGATGCTCCTTTCGCTCTACATAGTGAAGCCCCTTGACTTTCCCATATTCCCCAGTCTCCTCCTTCTCACCACCCTTTTTAGGCTCTCTCTCAACATCGCCTCTACCCGCCTCATCCTTCTACATGGCCACACTGGAATCGATGCAGCCGGAAAGATCATAATGGGCTTTGGTCAGTTCGTAGTGGGCGGAAATTATGTGGTTGGCGGCATAATCTTTGCCATCCTCGTTATCATAAACTTTGTGGTGATCACAAAGGGTGCAGGAAGGATCGCTGAGGTGGCTGCTAGGTTCACCCTGGATGCCATGCCAGGCAAGCAGATGGCAATAGATGCAGACCTCAATGCAGGACTCATAGACGAAAACGAGGCCAGGAGACGCCGTCAGGAGATCGCCCGCGAATCTGAGTTCTATGGCGCTATGGACGGTGCGAGCAAGTTTGTGAGGGGCGAGGCCATTGCAGGCCTGATCATAATGTCCATAAACATCCTTGGTGGATTCATTATAGGTGTGTTCCAACAGGGGATGGCCATTGGGACTGCTGCACAGAGTTACACCCTGCTCACCATTGGTGATGGGCTTGTCTCTCAGATCCCTGCTCTCATTGTCTCAACGGCATCGGGTATACTCGTGAGCCGAGCAGCCTCAGAGGCTGGGATGGGACGAGAGTTTGTGAAGCAATTTGCACTCAACCCCGAGGCAATGATCGTGGCAGCAGGGGTGGTGGCAGTATTTGGAATGATACCTGGGCTCCCATTTTTCCCATTCTTCTTACTGGCCTTCTTGTTCGGTACCCTTGCATGGGTGTCTGGCCGTGAAAAACGTGCTGAAAGGGTGGAGGAGGTGGCCAAGAAGGAGGAGGCAGAGGCAGAGGCACAACCACCAACATCGCCTGAGGCCGCTCAGGAAGAGCTTGAAAGGCTGCTCTCCCTCGACATCCTAGAGTTGGAGGTGGGCTACGGACTCATACCCCTGGTAGATGAGTCACAGGGCGGAGACCTCCTTGAACGTATACGTTCCATAAGAAAGCAGTTTGCACAGGAGATGGGCATCATCATACCGCCACTCCATGTGAGGGACAATCTGCACCTTAATCCAGGCCAGTACGTCGTGCTCATAAAGGGGATCGACATAGCCAAGGGAGAGATCATCCTTGGCCACTATCTGGCCATAAACCCAGGTGATGTCTCTAAGGAGATTGAGGGCATACCTACAAAAGAGCCTGCATTTGGTCTGCCTGCAGTCTGGATCTCTGAAGACAAGAGGGAGGAGGCACAACTGGCAGGCTATACAGTGGTGGATCCATCTACTGTGATCGCAACACACCTGGCCGAGGTGATTCGGCAGAATGCCGATGAACTCTTGGGACGCCAAGAGGTGCAGCGCCTCCTTGATGCCCTTGCCAAACACCATCCCAAGGCAGTAGAGGAGGCGACCCAGGTATTGAACCTAGGGGTCATCCAAAAGGTGTTGCAGGCCCTCGTGCGGGAGAAGGTCTCCATTCGGGACCTCCTCACCATTATAGAGACCCTGGCAGACTTTGGCACCATGACCAAAGATCCTGAGATCCTGACAGAATATGTGAGACAGCGACTGGGTAGGGCCATAGTAAAGCCATTTTTGAAGGAGGGCGACACCCTCAGGGTGCTCACCCTGGATTCAAACATAGAAGAGACCATTCGAAGCGGGGTCCAGACCACAGAGCACGGCAGTTATCTTTCCCTCGACCCAGGCACTGCCCAAAGAGTAATCCAGGCAGTACAAACTGCCTGTGAAAAGGCCATATCCCAGGGGTATGATCCAGTGATTCTTACCACCCCACAGGTAAGGCGCCACCTGAGAAGGCTTATAGAGAGATTCGTGCCACAATCAGTAGTATTGTCACACGCTGAGATACCAAGCCAGGTAAGACTCGAATCCATTGGCGTGGTGAGGTTTGGTTAGAAATGAAGATAAAGCGATTTAGGGCAACCAGCATCTCAGACGCCTTGGAACAGGTGAGGGATACATTGGGCCATGATGCCATCATACTCGATACCGTGAATCTCACGGCAGGAGGTAAAAGGATAGTTGAGGTGGTGGCCGCTATCGATGAAGAGGCCCTTACTGTCAGCGCCCCACCAGATGATGAGATGGCCAAAGATGCAGCCGATGCGCCTTTAAAGATGGCCCAAGAGTCCCAAAAGATATCCACCCACAGAAATAGTGGATGGGTGCCGACTGTATATGGTTTCATAGGTCTAAATGGTTGTGGTAAGACCACGGCGCTTTTAAAGTTTGCCACCCTCCTTCAAAAACGGGGAGAGAGGGTGTTGCTTGTAAATGCCGATCAAAAGCGCCTTGGAGCGCGAGAGACGCTACAGAAGGCAGCATCTTTGCTGGAGATGCCATTTGCTCATATATCCAATCCCATGGAACTCATAAGACATGTGGCCTCGACTGGCAGAGGGCATAAGATCCTTGTGGACTTTCCGGGCATAAACTTCTTTGAAGATCGCGACCTTGGGTATCTCAGGCGCTACTTTGTTGCTGTGCCAGGCCTAGCGTCAATATGTGTGGTGGATGCCTATCTCCATCCATCAGACCTTTTAGAACTCATAGAGATCTTTAAAGAGTTTTCTCCGTGGGCCACTTTGTTGTCTAAGGTGGATCAGATAAGGGACAAGAGCAGGGTGTGGGAAATCCTTGCAAGCGTGCCCACAAGTATTGTATATCTCTCAAAAGGGGAAAAGATAATGAGTGGGCTGGAGGAATACTACGCACCCAGGCCTCGTCTAGAGGAGGCCAATAGAGACGTAGAATTTGAAACAAGGGAGTCTATTAGTGGAATTTACCCATAGTGTACTCTCGTTTTCTAGTGGAAAGGGTGGTGTTGGCAAGACCAACATTGTGGCGAATACTGCCATTGCCCTGGCAGAACTGGGCAAAAGGCCTCTCATATTTGATGCAGATCTTGGCCTTGCCAATATAGATGTACTCCTTGGCCTTGCTCCAGCATATAACATAAAGCACGTACTAAGTGGGGAGAAGGGCATAAAAGACATTGTAGTCACTGGCCCCAAGGACATACGTATCTTGCCTGCTAGCTCTGGTGTGCCTGAATTGCTCGATCTCACAGAGACTCAAAAGAGGCTCCTACTGGACGAGATGGAGGTGATCTCCGGTGAGGTGGACACCCTCCTCATAGACACGTCGGCAGGGATTTCGGACACGGTCTTATATTTCAATATGGCCAGTCAATATCGTATTATAGTCGTCACACCAGAACCTACCTCCATCACAGACGCCTATGCACTCATCAAGGTACTCTATTCAAGACACAAGGTGGATGAGTTTTGCATCTTGGTGAATATGAGTAGCTCTGAAAGAGAGGCCAAGAAGGTGTACAATCAATTGTCCAATGTGGCAGACAGGTTTCTGGGATCACTCCGTATGAAGTACCTAGGTTTTATACCAAAAGATCAATATTTGCAAAAAGCGGTATTGCAACAACGGGCAGTCCTTGATATGTATCCAGATGCGCCGTCTAGTCAAGCCTTTAAGAGATTGGCAAAGGGGATAGTGGCCCTCGGCCAAGAGGTGAGAGTGGATGGTAATATCAAGTTCTTTTGGAGAGATTTTTTGAACGTCGTCTGACGGCGGATTTGGATCCATATGTAGGGATAGGGATGGCCGCAACTTCATCGAGCAGCAAGGACCTTGCGGAAGAACTTCTAAAGAAGAAGGGGAAGCTTACTAATGAGGAGCGGGGCAAGCTCATCTTGCACTATGCACCGCTTATTCGTTATGTGGCAGGTCGCCTCGCCATGAGGCTTCCACCCCATATTTCCATAGACGATCTCATCAGTTCTGGCGTTATGGGACTCATCGATGCCATTGAAAAATTCGATCCCTCCAAGAAGATAAAGTTTAAGACCTATGCAGAATTCAGGATACGTGGAGCCATGCTAGATGAGCTGCGATCCCTGGATTGGGTGCCACGTTCCCTCAGAAAAAAGGCCTCAGATCTAGAAAAGGTGTATGCAGACCTCGAGAAGAGGCTGGGTCGCCCAGCAGAGGACGAAGAGGTTGCAAATGAGTTGGGGATCGGACTCGATGAGTTCTACAATCTGTTGGACGAGACCAAGAATGTGACCTTTTTGGATATAGAGATCATTAAACGACGCCTGCCCGATTCTAACTCAGAGGACGACATATTTGACCTCATTGCAGACGAGAAAGATCAAGACCCGTTCACACAGCTCAATATGAGTCAGGTGAAGGAGATACTCAAGGAGGCCATTAAGGGGCTTCCCGAAAAGGAGAAGCTGGTGGTCTCTCTCTACTATTATGAAGAGCTTACTATGAGAGAGATTGGTGAGATAATGGGTTACACTGAGTCGCGGATCTCTCAGATGCATACAAAGGCCATGTTGAGGCTCAGGGCCAAATTGAGGGCATACAAAGACGATCTCACAGGCCTTCCGCTGCAATAGTCAAGGGGTCGTTCAAACACTATTTTTATGCTTTAGGTTTTTATGTGAGTTGCCGAACTAGTATTAGAGAGCTGATTCCACAAAACAACGGATCAAGGAGGAGACTATGGCCATTGATTACAATATGAAGGTGATGATAGTTGATGACTTTGCCACCATGAGAAGGATAGTAAAAAATATTCTCACCCAACTGGGCTTTAAAAATTTTATCGAGGCAGATGATGGTTCTACTGCTTGGGAGATACTCCAAAAGGAAAAGGTGGACTTCATCGTCTCCGACTGGAATATGCCAAAGATGACTGGTATAGAGCTACTCAAGAAGGTCAGGGCAGATGAAAGATTTAAGGATATCCCCTTTTTGATGGTCACTGCAGAGGCGCAGAAAGAAAATATCGTTGAGGCAGTCAAGGCAAAGGTCAGCAATTACATCGTAAAACCATTTACACCAGAGACCTTGGGAGAGAAGATAGAGAAGATATTTTCCTAAGGAGTAATATTCAATAAGTGTCGGAAGAAGATATAAGAGAAGGAACCCCAGAAGAAAGGCCGCCTGAAGAGAATGAGACCACCCAATTAGAGGAGGAAGGCGCAGACCATCCCCCTGCCCAGGATGAGGACCAAGATACTCCTACCTCAGCACCTGATGAAACTGATGTCGAGGTGGCTGTGGATGATGGACCAGAAGGCGAGATGGCGCAAGAGGACCAAGATGCTGGGGCCGTGGAAGGAACGCCCCCAGAGGAAGAGGAGGCCCAGGCCGATGGCGAAGGGCTTCAAGGCATGGATTCCGAGGAGTTGGGCCTCTCCATAACAGACGATGAGCTATGGGACGAAGGGGGTGGACTTGATGAAATCCCACTCTTCGATGAAATAAAAGGGGAAGAAAAGGAGGAAGGGGATGAGGATGGCAGTGGCGAAGAAGTTCATGAGGCCGAGGCCACGCCTAGCCCCCCTGAGGGCGCAGAAGAGGGAAAAGATGTACCCCTGACCAAGGAAGACGGAGAAACAGGAGATGAGGAGGCGGATCATACGCCAGATAGTGAAGTAGAAAAGGAAAGGGACCTCTCCTTTTATGTGCCCATAGTCATCTCCACTTTTAACGTATTGCTATTTTTCTTTGGGATACTGGTCCTTGTAAATATCTTGCATGAAGAACCCGATCTATCTCATGCTACACTGGAGAGATCTAATCCCCCAGCCAGCGTCCAGGCAAAAAAAGATCGCTCCCAAAAGGCACAGCTTACTGAGGGGGCTACGGTCTCGTCAGGTGATCTTAAGGAGATAAAAGGTAAGCGTGGATTTTACACCATGACCCTCGACCCCTTCATCATACCTGCACAGCTAAACGGTGAACTGGTATTTTTTAAGCTTAAGGCAGAATTGGTCTTTGAAGACGTGGCCTCAAAGAGGGTCTTTAGTCAGAAGGAATCTACCCTGAGAGACATAATCTATTCGGAATTAAAGGGGATCGACATCAGTTCAGGCCTTAGCAACAAGAGTCTTTTTTCCTACAGGAGACCAATAATCGAGAGGTTGAATAAAACTTTCTCTCCATATAAGGTTACAGATATAAGACTAGTGGGCTTTGTGCTCAAATAATCATGCCAGATGACAGTGTAAAGAATATAAGTATTGCAGTACCCACGACCCCTGTCCAGGAACATCCGCAAAATGTCTCGATGGTCCCACGGAGGAGACGCAGACAGGACAAAGAGGAGCAGGAAAAGGAAGGGGAAGGCAAAGAGGAGAGCAAGGCCGAAGGAACCACCTTATTAGAAGACAAGGTTACTATTTCTACCCATGAATTTGATCTGGGCACCATAGAGACCGAAGACAGGAAAAAGGAGGGTACTAGAGATGATCAGCCAGAGGATCTGGCCGATACACCACCAAGGCGTATCGACATAAAGGTATGAACTTTCACATCGGCTTGAGCCTTCTCATACTCTTTCAGATAGTCGTAGACCTCATTCTCATCGTTGCCTTTATATTGGTCTATAGGCGGCTTCACCTCCTTAATCCAAAAAAATTGGATCAACTCATCTTGCTTCTGAGACAAAATGAGGCCATGGTAGAGGGTGTGCTCTCACAACCGCCAGAAAAGGGTGAGCAGAAGGCGGACTCTGTCATTCAAATGTTTCAACAGGGGATGGATATGGCAGAGATATCCAATACATTAGGCATCTCGGAGGCAGAGGTAGAGCTCATCATACAGAAGGCCTCAAAGGGGAAGCCCCAATGAGGTCACCATGATACTAAAGTGCCTCTTCCATGTGCACCACTGGGCACGTCATTGTGTGCTTTATGGCATCTATCTTCTGCATCCGATTAATCACTACCTGAGAGAGGGTGTCGTGGTCCTTTGCCTCTACCTCGGCAATGATGTCGTATGGTCCCATGATGATGTCGAGCTTTTTAATCTCGTCCATCTTTGACAGTTCCTTCACCACCTCTGTGGTCTTTCCTATTTGGGTATTGATGAGTATGTAGGCCTTCATCTCTTCTCTTCCTCCTTTTAAGCCTAAGGATGTCTGCTGTAACATCGAGGATCCCACGAAGCGCCAACAGACCCCATAAGACCTTGTAAACCTTCATTACAATTAAAAATATATGATTTTGATAGAATATACAAGTGGTCCCGTCAGTACAGACACATCCCATTTGGGTGGCGCTTTTTTTGACAGTGGGTAGGGCCTATGTGGTGCCATGGGACTGATTATACAGATGATGGCTGAATGGTGTTCAATAGCCCCTGTGCAGGAGGTGAAAAGTGTAGTACCTGCCTGTCGTCAGTCCTTTTATTAACTTAACATAGGGAATAGAGCAGAAAAGGAGGCGTTATAGGCGCGCTATAAGGGCTTGCCCTTGAGTCCCCTATAGGGTGTATTAGGAAATGTAAAATTGAGTAGTTGAGTGGATAAATCCTATTGGGTGAAAGGGGACAAAAAAATGACCATTTCTAGTGCCCCGCCACTTGGGGCCCATATGTCTGTGGCAGGAGGGCTCCACCTATCTATAGAGCGTATCAAAAAGGTTGGAGGTGTTGCGCTACAGATCTTTACAAGGAACCA
>WGBU01000160.1 GCA_015494155.1 Deltaproteobacteria bacterium
ATCCAACCACCTAATTTGGGCTCGTTTGCAGAAAAAGAATGGGGTTCCTTAGTGGTGATACACGCCTCTGCTAGGCATGGTCCAATGGGCTTTTCCTGGCCATGTATAGCCTTGAAACAATAATTACCAATGAGTTCTTTTGCATCTGATCTGAGCACGCTATAGGTAGCCTCGTTGGCCCAAACGATTTTAAGCTTGGTATCCATAATGAAGATCGGATCCTTCAACTGTTTGAGAGAAGGGGCTATGGTTTGAATAAATCTTTTGAGGCTGTCCTGTGTGGGCATGATGATGTGATTTTAACTTTTTTGCGGCAATATAACACATCGGAAAGGAGGGGCCTAGCACTTTGGCCAGGCCCACTTTCCTTTTTAAATCAATAGGCCTCTTCGTACTTTAGGTCTTCTTCTGTAAGTTTTTTCCCAAGGAAGACATAGACCCATGCCTGATATGCTATGACGATCGGCACCATTATAGCTGCAACTCCCAGCATGATCTTAAGAGTGAGTTCACTAGAAGAGGCATTCCAAATAGTGACATCGTATTTGGGGTCTAATGAACTGGGAAGTAGCCTTGGATAGAGCCCCCCGATCCCAAAAAATGTTATGGATACTATGGTTATGGCAGACGCCACCCATGCCTTTATCTCTTGGCCTGCTGCTATGAACTTTTTCATCATAAGGAGGGCTGTTACGGCTAGAATGGGTATCAACCACATAACAGGGTATTTGATGTAGTTGCTAAAGAGGTCTGTGTGTACCCAGGTAAAGGCCAGAAAAAGTACTGCAACCACCAGTAGGCCAACCCAGGTTTTGCCTGCTGTGGCCAATGCCCTTGCCCGTAGTTCGCCGCTTGTCTTTACTGCAAGCCAGAGTGCACCATGGGTGATGAAGGCAAGGACAAAGAGGATACCGCCCAATATGCCATATGGGTTTAGTAATGTGAAAAGTCCCCCTTGGAAAACGCCATTATTGTCCAGTGGGAGGCCTGCAAATATGTTGGCAAAGGCCACACCCAGGAGTAATGCAGGGACAAAGCTCCCTATAAAATGGAATGTGTCCCAAAGCCCCTTCCACGAGGACCCTTCCACCTTGTTTCTGAATTCAAAGGTGACACCACGGGCAATTAGTGCAAATAAGAGTAGAAGGAGGGCTGAATAGAGTCCGTTGAACATGATTGCATATGCAGTGGGAAACGCGGCAAATGTGGCGCCACCAGCCGTTATGAGCCACACCTCGTTTCCGTCCCAAAATGGCCCCATGGCATTATACATGTATCGTTTGTCTTCGTCGCTTTTGGCCAAAAATGGCATCAGGGTGCCAATCCCCAGATCGAACCCGTCGAGCATGAAATATACTGCCCAGAGGACTCCCCAAAGTATGAACCAGATTGTCTCAAACATCTCCTGTCACCTCCTTTAATTGGCCTTCTCGGGCCCTTTTCTTGCATATTTTGCCAATAGATAGAAGTCGATAATTCCCAGGAAGGAATAAAAGGCCACGAATGCAATTAGTGAAATGAGCACCTGAGAACTTGCCAGTACACTCACCGCATCCTTGGTCTTCATGAGCCCATAGACGATCCAGGGCTGTCTGCCGACCTCTGCTACCACCCATCCTGCCTCAATGGCCAAATAAGGGAGTGGTATGGCAAGTATGAGCACTTTTAATAGGGCCGGGGCTGTTTCTGGGGCATTTCGCTTAAGCCATGCAAGAATGGTCAAAAGGCCAAACAAGAAACCGAGGCCTACCATGATCCTAAAACCGAAAAAGGTAAGCCCTACAGGTGGTCTCTCGTCCTTGGGGAAATCCTTGAGTCCCTTTACCTCGGCACTGGGTGAGTGGTATGCCAGCATACTGAGCATCCCTGGTATGGGGAAGAGCTCGAGAGAGTTTCTCTCGTTCTCCTCGTCTGGGATGAGAAATAGGTACATCGGTGCGCTCTTCTTGGTTTCCCAATGGGATTCCATGGCAGCGAGTTTAGTGGGCTGAGTCTCTGCAACCTCTGCTCCATGGAGGTGACCATTGAAGATCTCGAATAGTGCAAAGACCAAGGCAAATGTCGCTGCTATCCTGAAGGACTTCTTGAAGAATTCAAGTTCATTGTTCCTGAGTATATGCCATGCCGATACACCCATGACAAAAAAGCCAGAAAGGATGTAGGCACCGCTTACTGTGTGTAGAAATTCATAGATAGCAAACTTATTGGTAATTACAGCAATGAAATCTGCCAGTTCTGCCCTGCCATTTCTCAAGACATAACCCACAGGGTGCTGCATCCATCCATTGGCGATGAGGATCCAGAGGGCGGATACATTAGACGCTATGGCCACGAGCCAGATGAACAGGGCGTGGGTCTTTGGCTTTACTTTATTCCAGGTAAAGACCCAGACCCCTATGAAAGTAGATTCCAGATAAAAGGCCAAAGTGGCCTCGATGGCGAGGAGAGACCCAAAGACGTCACCCACATACTTGGAATAGGAAGACCAGTTAGTACCAAATTGGAATTCCAGTGTAATACCTGTAACAACGCCCAATGCAAAATTGATGAGAAAGAGTTTGCCCCAGAATTTGGCGGCCCTCTTATAGTCTTCGTCCCCTGTTGTCACATATTTTGTCTCGTATATGGCCGTAAGTACTGAAAGGCCAAGGGTCAGTGGGACGAAGAGAAAGTGGAACATCGAGGCTGCCGCAAATTGGAGCCGCGATAACATCAAAACATCCATTTTCGTAAACCTCCTTAATTTATTGGATTTGTAAGGGCCTAAACTTCCCCTCTTGCCCTTTTTAGTTCCTGTTTGATCTTGAATGCGCAGTCCCGGACCACGCTAAAAAATAGCCTCTGCATGTCGTTGAGTGCCACCTCATCCCCTGCACTGGTGAGTTCTAAGATCCTGTCTGAGAGGACACCCAGTTCATCCATATACTCTTCGACGTTTTTGGGGCTTGTCTGGTCGTCGGTTGCCTTTTTCATAGCAAACTTATCTTAAGCATTAAGTGTGCCAAAGATATAACCTATTGATATTAAAGATTAAAATGCCCTTTATCTTAAGTTATGTCTCAAAAAAGCCTTATTTTTGAGACAATTTATCTTTGAAGGAGCAATGAATATGTCTCAAAATAATTTTGAGACATATTTGAATGAGACATTTTTGAGACAGTGTCATAGAGGAGAGGAGGGGCTGTACTAGATATCGTGTTTGTCCAAGAACCTGTAAAGTGTTGCCCGTGAGACACCTAGTATCTGGGCAGCACGTTTTCTATTGTCATTGGCGGCCCTAAGGGCATCCTTTACCATGTCGATTGTCAAAGGCTTTGGCCTCCTTCCACGCCTCTTGTAAGATTGGGTGACCAGCCCACTACTCCTGGCAGGTACCCTTATGTCACGCGATCCCCTCTTTATGAGCACCTGTTGTGGTAAATGGACTGGTTCTATGAGGCGCCCTTTACACTTGAGCAAGGCGTATTGGATAGCATTTTCGAGCTCTCGCACATTGCCAGGCCAGTCGTAATCTATGAGGAGTGCCATAGCATCGGAACCAATGGCACAATGGGCCTCTCTTTTGCCAAAGGCCGCCAGTGCCCGCTCAAGAAAGTGGTTGGCCAAAAGGGGGATGTCACTCTTACGTTCTCTAAGGGGAGGGACGGTTAGTGGAAATACACATATCCGGTAATAGAGGTCTTCCCTGAAACTCCCCTCTCTTACCGCCTTTTCTAGGTCCTTATTGGTAGCGGCCACTATCCTCACATCCACTTTTATGGGGTATTCGCCACCCACCCTCTGAAAAGAGCCATCCTGAAGCACACGTAGTAGTTTTACTTGCATGGAGAGGGGGAGGTCGCCAATTTCGTCGAGGAAGAGCGTTCCCTTGTGTGCTATTTCAAAACGCCCCTTTTTTGCCCTGATGGCCCCTGTAAAGGCCCCTTTTTCATGGCCAAAGAGTTCGCTTTCAAGGAGGTTTTCTGGTATGGCACCACAGTTCACTGGTACAAAGAGGTGATCGGCCCTAGGGCTCAATTTGTGAATGAGGGAGGCCACTAGTTCTTTGCCTGTGCCAGACTCGCCCAGTATCAGCACTGGAAGATTGCTCTTGGCTACGTCTTCTATGGTGGCAAAGAGGTCTTGCATCTTTGGGTCCTTTCCGATCATGCCGTGAAAGGAACCAGACATGAGGAGCCTTCTTTTCATGTTAAGTTCTTCTGTTATGTCCCTAAACGAGGCCACCACACCATATGGTGTCCCATGGTGATCGTTCACTGGGAAGAGGTTCATGTTGATTATGCGCCGCTCTCCCTTCTTCGATGTGAGGTTTACAGAGTATTCACTCTTCAAGGCATCGTGGTCGATGGAGCTGAGGTTGCAAAAATTGCATTTTTCCCCACAAAATTTTCCTGGGAAGACCTCGTGACAGTCGCGGCCTAGTACCTCTTTTCTGGAGTAGCCAGTGATCTTTTCTGCAGCCCTGTTGAAGACGAATATGCGTCTTTTGAGATCGTGGGCAAGGATGCCCTCTTTGAGGCTCTCTAAGACCATTTCCGCCTGCTGTTTAGAGGCTATGAGGGCATGGAGATAGCCTTGTTCAATGAGGTCGCTAGTCCGTTTTAAGATGATCTCGAGTTCTGAATTAGTACAGCCCTCGGGGCCACAAATTGGCCATGATATGAATGCAGGACTACCTGGGAATCTCTTTAAGATATCGTCACCATCGGGGCAGAGACAGACAATGAGGTCATATTCATAGAGATTTATTCCCTGTAGAGGCATGATCCTAACATGGGTGGTGAGCCCATGGGACTTCAAAAAATCCATGAACCTTTTTTCATCATTTACATCTTGGTCACTTGCCGCATGTATCACTAGCCCACTCATGGCAGCAGCAAATTTTTGGGCAGTAGCAGCAGCAACTATGGCGGGCTTGGCATATTTTTTAGATGCAAATAAGATTTTTGCCATAATTTTACTCTAAGGCACAAAAAAGGGGGCGTAAAGCCCCCGTAGAATAGGTTTTGTGAAAAAAGCGTTTAATTATTTGTGGGCTGCGCGCTCCCTCATCTCTTTGGCCAATTCCTTTATCTCAGTGAGGTCCTTCTTGAGTTTTGCGTATCCGTACCAGGTGGCATAGTCTGGGTTCATATGGAATGTGGCCTGGAATGCCTTCATACGATGGTCCATGAACATCTCGTAGAGGATCTCCTCGATCTTGGTATTTACCTCATAGAATGTAAGGAGGTCTGGATATGCATACGCCTGGCCTGGTTTCTTTTTGATGATTCCATCCTTGTAGAGACCTGCTACAGTCTCAATGGCCTCTGCAAATATCTTGTCTATTTCTTTGAGCATGGCATCTGCATTCTTGAAATTGGCATCTACGAAATTGCTGTTGTGACAATTGAGGCACACCTTTTTGATCCTTGCCCGTTCCTTCTGGAAATCCTCCTTTGTCAGCCGTGCCACCTTACCTGCCTTGACTACGTCGAGCCTGCCAGTGGGGTTCCCTTCAGGATCAAGTACACCAAGGCCTTTTAGGATGGTGACCCTGTACTTTAGCCATTCTTTGTCGTCTTCAGGCAGCCTCACACCCAAAAATCCCCAGGCAGTGAAAACCCTATGATCGCCATCGGGCATGTGACAAGTCTGACACTTTGGTGTGCGAGAACGATTCTCTGGGTCTATGTCCCGGAGCATCAAATATGTTACACCATGCTTAGAACCAGACCACATCTCCCACTGGGGATGATCAAAACCCATATGGCATGTCTGACATGCCTCTGGTTCCAATGCCTCCTTCTTTGAGAAGGCATGTCTAGTATGACAGTTCTGGCAATCCATGCCATACTTATAGTATTGGCGGTCTTTGTCATGACGGGCTTTATCATCTAATAGGCCCAGGGTGTGGCAGCCTCCGCACCCCTTCTGGCCAGCGATGAATGCCTTTGGTTGCATGTGGGTGGTGGGCATTGCGTTCATGGCAATCCTACCAAGGGCATGTTTGCCAGAGAGATACTGTTCAGCCTGCTTCTTGTGACACTTCTTACATGTACTTATGGTGGGTAGCTTTGCCTTGTCAACGTCCTTTTCGCTAGTGTGGCTTGTCCCGTGACACGTCTTACATGTAAGGGACTTGGACATTTTGCCACGGTTAAAGTCCTTTACTATACCAGGAGTGACCTTTTTATGGCACTCTTCACAACTGGACGGCCTTGCCTGTGACAGGCCTGGACTCAAGAGACAAAGAGCCAGAAAAACCCCTAATACTGAAACAAACGATCTCATGACGGTAAAACCTCCCTCTTTTTTATTTCTGGCCAAGAAGTTGGCCTTTTATGCCGATTACTAAGGTGTTCATGGGAATGGAGACCCCAGCCTCTTTCATGGCCACTTCAATGAGCCTTGGCATCCCCCCACAACAAGGGACCTCCATAATTGTACAAGTAATAGACTTTATGGAATTGGTCTTGAATATCTCTATAAGTCTTTCTTTGTATAGGTCAAGGTCATCAAATTTGGGGCAGCCCATGAGGAGGACTTTCCCTGGGACAAATTCCTGATGGAAGGTGGGATAGGCAGCTGCCGTGCAATCCGCTGCCACGAGCAGATGGGCATCTTTCAAAAAGGGTGCGTTTGGTCCGACCAGTCTAAGCTGAATAGGCCAGTGGGAAAGCATGGTACCCTGTAGCGTGGTGGGGCGATTGGCACTCTCGCAAGAAGTGGCTGTAGGCGAAAATGTTTGGGCGAGAGTTGATGGGCATCCACACGGCATTTTTTCCTCAGCCTTTTTCTTCTCCTTCTCTTTTAAATATTCATGTACAGCCTCTTCGTCAAACTCCTCTGCCTCTCTTTCGACTATCTTGAGGGCACCTGTAGGGCATTCCCCAAGGCATGCACCAAGTCCATCGCAATATCGTTCTGCAACAAGCCTCGCCTTACCATCGATGATCTCGATGGCACCTTCGGCACAGGCTGGTACACACTGTCCACACCCATTACAGAGTTGTTCGTCTATCTCTATGATCTTTCTCTTAGTCTTCATTGCCATTACTCCTCATATTAAATTTCATTATGGATGATAAATGCCGAGTTGGCAAAATTCCTTGACTTAGGTCAAAAATTTATAAAAGATCAAAAGATGTCTCAAAAAGATGCACTCGTGGTATTGTCTAGACTTCCAAGGACAGGCCACGTCAAAAAAAGGCTCTCACAGGAGATAGGTGAAAAACAGGCACGGAAAGTCTTTGACAATTTATTTTTTAGGTGTCTAAAAGAGATGTCAAGGCTCGGTGTAGACCTCTATCTCTATCTGGATAGCCTTCCAGCAGAAAACAACCTTAAGAGGGAGCCGTGGGGTGGTCTGGTTGGACAATTTCATCTGAGAAGACAAGAGGGCAACGACCTTGGTGAGAGGATCAAACATGCCTTTAAAGAGACGTTTTTAAGTGGAGCAAAGAATGTAGTGCTTGTAGGTTCAGATGTCCCTGGACTAAAATCTGGCCACGTAATTGAGGCGTTCCAAGGGCTATCAAAGGGATTCGATATGGCCCTAGGACCATGCATAGACGGGGGTTACTACCTTATTGCCCTAAAAGCCTCCCTAAATGGCTGGGAGGCGCTTTTTGACCATATCTGTTGGGGGACAGCTAGCGTTATGGATGAGACTATCAGTAGGATAGATGCCCTTGGCTTACGGTGTCTTTTTTTAGATACCCTTTTCGATATAGACACCTTGGAAGACCTCATCCTCTGGAAGGGCCAGGGCGGTTAGAGAACCTATAGATCGCAGCATAGGACCTCAGGTTTTAAAGCTAGTTCCACTTCTTATGCCTGTTCGTCCACTAAAAAGCCAGTCACCAGATCGTGAAATGCCTTTTTTATCTTCAATATCTCCTCTGGAGGCACCTGTTTAATAACCTTTCCTGTCTTCCTATCTATGACCTCCATGACTCCTATGTTACTCTCTTTATCAAAGCGAACTGCAATCTTTGTCTGCATAACGTCAAGGTCCTGTGCGATCTCCTTTACTGCCGCCTCGAGTTCTGCCATGGACGGGAGTCTCTTGTCATTATTGGCTGCTCTCCCACTCGATGGTGTATTATCAGGTTGCTCATCCTTATTGACATCGGTTGCTTCTTTTGCCGCGTCCATTACCCCTAATGGGGTTGATGCTATGCTAAATTGGCCCTGTTGTGTATCAACTCTGACTATCATGGCTCAGTCCTCCTGCCTTGAGCATTTTGTCATGCATCCCTGCTAAGATATGCACTGTTGTACTTTTTCTTCGCTTGAAGAGAATATTTACCCAAGGCGTTTTGGCCTTCTCTAAGTCTATTCCTTTCTTCAACCATTCTCTCTCTTACGATAGATACCTTTTCAAATAGCTCTGATTCTTTCTCCTTCAAGTTTTCCATGGCCTCTGCAACCCAGCTTGCATCTTGAGCAGAATATCCGCCCCTTTCTAATTCCTCTATAAAGGCCTCTACAAAGAATTGAACGGATGCTGCCATCTTTTGGTGTCTATTGTTCCATTGTCCAAGTTCTTTTATTACAGCCATAGGTTCGCTATCCAAAGCCACAGCCAATTCCGACTGATATTGTGAGAATTCATCTATTGCCCGGCCAAGTTTTTCCATCAATTCATCTGTCATCAGAGTACCCCCTGAAATGCCCCTAAGTTGGTATAAGTTGCAGGTTGTTGTGTAGACTTATGCGTTCTTTTGAGTTCTTTTTTTAGTTCCTCTGTCATTTTAAGTCGCCTGGACCTAGCAGTATCTCCCTCTTTCATAACGTGTTCTTTCCAGATATGTCTTAGTTGTGCAATGTATTTTATGGATAGTTCTACAGTAGAGAGATCATTTGTAACTGGCACCTTGCCCAATTCCCTTATGATCGCCATATAGAGACCATGGAGAAACTGAACTGCATCGTTGTCAGTGTCATCACTCAATGAATTTATGAGTTCATTGATTATTTCAATGCTTTTACCAAGGTGCTCTCCACGTGCCTTCACATCGCCCGCTTTTATGGCATCTCTTGTTTTAAAGAGGTGTTTGAGGCACGCATCATAGAGTAGCAGGATCAACTTTAATGGATCTGATGTGATTACCTCGGTCTGTGTATATGTCTTTACCATATTGGTCATGATCATTCCTTTCCTTTTACTTTTTATTGCCAGATAGTGCATTAAACTGTTGGGTCAAGTAGTCGGACATGGACTGCATGTTGTTCATAAAGTTGTCCAGTGCCGCAAACTGCCTTGCCAATATCTCATACTTCCTGTCGAGCCTCGCCTTTGTAGCCTCTATCTGGTTTTCAATGCGGTCTATGCTATTTGAGGCGTTCTGTTCCTCCGTTGCCATGAGCCCTGTAGAGACATTGGTCCAATCTCTAAGGGTGTCATTTAGCACGGTGGCAAATCCGTCAATATTGTTGTCATCGTCTCCTGTCATAAACAGTTTCAGATCATCAAAATCATTTGCTATGACAGAGTCTAGAGTCTCTTCATTCACTTCTAGGGTCCCATCCCTGTTGATGGTAAGGCCCAAATCATAGAGGGTGGTGACATCACCGTTCACATCAATTTTTTTACTGAGTAGGTCAATCAGCATAGTGGGGAGCGTCCGGACAGTGCTGTTAGAAGTGAGAAGTTTTGGCTCATTGTTTTCATCATAACCAGTCTGTTCATCAATATTGGAGATGAGGGTATTTACCTTGTCGATTAGATCAAGAATTTTCTCTTTGACAGCGTCTGTATCTGCCGAGATCGAAAGGGACGCAGACCCTGTGTCCACCAGACTGATAGAAACACCACTTAATATGTCATTAATATTGGAGTTAGAGCTTCGCTTGTACACTATATTATCAACAGTAATCTCTGCATCTAGACTAGCTCCGCCCGCCCCTACTGCCTCTGTAAGAGTGTATCCTGATAGCTGGGTGTCTATGTAGATGCGGTTATCCTCTCCTGTGTCATCTGCAACCAGTAAGAGTTTATAAGGAGTTGAAGAGCTTCCATCATTTATCACCTTTGCTGTGACACCCGGGTTGTCTTCATCGTTATTTATGAGGTCAGCCAAGGCAGAAAGGGTTGTCTGATTCGGTACATCAATAGAGATTACGTCTCCGGTTGAGCCCAGATGATAGGAAAATGTTTCCGTGCCACCTGTGTTATTGACCACAGAGTCAGACGAACTAAGGCCTGAGCCCTCCCAAGAGCTCGCCTTGGCAAGGTTGGAAACAGTTATAGTGTGCTGCCCTACCGTTGCCCCATCAGAGACAGTGGCTGTTATTACCGATTCATCGCTGGATGAGATGGAACGGGCAATATAGGTGGATTCAAGGCTAAGGTCCAGGGCTACGGACTTTATGTCCAAAAGGTCCTGATTTAGTTGGTTGAACTGTGTAATTTGTTCATTTAGGGTGTCTTTTTTCGTCTCAAGGGTTTTTATGGGGGCCTCGTCGGCCTCCCTGAGCTGGTCCAGGATATCCTGGAGCTGAAGCCCGGAACCAACACCCAAAACACTTATGCTACCAGCCATATCTAGCCTTGCCTCCTGGTTAGGTTTTTACCTATCTTTAGCAAGAAGTATTCCTGATATAGGGCAGGCACCCTGCCCATTTTGAGGAGGGTGCCTGTCATTTCTTCTAACTCATTATTGCAAGAGCTGGAGCACGTTCTGGGAGCTTGCATTAGCCTGGGCCATGGCAAAGGTCCCTGCCTGCATCAGGATCTGGAGCCTTGCGAAGTTGGAAGACTCTTCGGCAAAGTCTACATCGCGGATCTGAGATTCCGCAGCCGTCACATTCACCTG
>WGBU01000161.1 GCA_015494155.1 Deltaproteobacteria bacterium
GTCCCGTTTTACCTACAGAGACATGGGACTTAAGGCAGTAGTTGACCTTGGAGAATGGTGGGAGAAGGGATTCGGGCTACCCATTCCCCTGGGGGGCATAATCTACAAAAGGGAATTAGATGGCGAGATCGCAGAGGGGCTTGCCAGTTCTCTTCGTGAGAGCATCTCCTATGCATGGTCCCATATAGACGAGGTCGTCCCATTTATGAAACAGTGGGCACAGGAGCTGGATGAGTCGGTGATACTAAGCCATGTCCGCCTCTACGTAAATGACTTTTCCATGGATTTGGGTGAATTGGGTAGAAAGGCAGTTGATTTTCTCTTTCGACTTGGTATCGAAAGGGGACTATTTCCAGAAAGGGATCGAGACATATGATGAGAAATGGATCTGTGATGAACATCATACTCAGCGCAAGCCCAGTGGTACAGTTCGTCATATTGGTGCTTTTAATCTTTTCTGTGGTGTGCTGGGCCATAATCTTCGCTAAGAGGAGGAAGATCAAAAAGGCCCTTTACGAGGACGAGGAATTCCAGGAGCTCTTCTGGCGCGCAGACACCCTAGAAGAACTGTTCCGGCTTGCAAGGCACAAGACATCGCCCATGGCCAACATATTTGACGAGGCCTACAGGGAATATGAGAGGCTACAGTCTGGTGGAACCACCCAGAGGGCACTCAAGGTATGGCTCGACAACCTGGAGCGGTCTGTGGACAAGGCCATTGTCATAGAACTGTGGCAACTCGAGGTGGGCATAGGCTGGCTCGCCACCATTGGGAATGCATCTCCCTTTATAGGGCTCTTCGGGACAGTATGGGGGATCATGAAGAGCTTCCATGAGATTGGCCTCAAGGGCTCTGCCACACTGGCAACAGTGGCACCTGGGATCTCAGAGGCACTAATTGCCACAGCCATCGGCCTTGCCGCTGCCATACCAGCGGTGATCGCATATAACTGGTTTACAGGTTGGCTCTCCGAGGTGGAAGGAAACCTGCAGTGTTTCAAAAACGACCTCATGAACCTCGTTGAGCGCCAACTCACCCAGGAAGCAACACGTCTCAAAGAGGTCCCACAAAAGAGACAGGGGGAGGCATAAGATGGGATTTAGCTCCCCCAATGGTTCAAATGGCAAGAGACGCTATGCAGCAGAGATAAACGTCACTCCTCTAGTGGATGTCATGCTCGTCTTGCTCATAATCTTTATGATCACTGCCCCAATGATGACGAGAGGCATCAAGATAGATCTCCCTGCAACCACTGCAAAGCCCCTGCCCCAGAAGACCAAACCCGTCACCATTACCATTGACAAAAAGGGACAAATCTACCTCGATTCTCACGCCATGGACAGGGCCGCACTCAAGGCCAGACTCATCCTCTTGAGGAAGAAAGACCCAAAGCTGAGGCTCCTATTGAAGGCAGACAGGGCCGTACCTTATGGCATAGTTGCTGGCCTCATGGCAGAACTCAAGGAGGCGGGCATAGAAGAGCTGGGACTAGTTACCAGGCCGACAGAGAAAAAAGGTGGGTTCTAAGGGCTCATACCTACGGCAATCAAATGGAAAAAACCGTGAACGGACTCTGGCACTCCTCGTCTCGTTCGCCTTTCACATTGTCTTGGGTCTTGCTCTAATCGCAGTAAGCCCCATATTCACAAGGCGAGAGAAGATCCCAGAGATCTATACAGTAAGACTCTTTTCCCCAGAAGAGGGCAAGACGCATAAGAAGGCCACTCAGCCCAAGGCAAGCACTAAGAAGAAACAAAAGCAGAAAAAGGCCGTATCGGTCCCAAAGCGGCATAAGAAACGCACCCCACCCAAAAAAAAGGCCAGAAACAAAAAGAAGACTATCCGCAAGAAGGCCCCTAAAAGACCAAAACATGTAAAAAAGAAGAAAAAGGTCATCTCCACCAGGCCCAAGAAGGTAAAAAAAGCAAGAAAGAAGAAAGTAGACGAAGAAAAGCTCTTAAGAGAACGGCTTGCCAGGATAAGAGAGAAGGTAAAGGAAAGGGAGAGTGAAGCATATCTCAGAAAGCGCCTTAAACAGATAGAGAAAAAGGTGGCCACTACTACCTACAAGGAGCGAATAACAGCCAGGTCTTCTGGTAAGGGCGCGCCTGGTGAAGATGCCCTCTTGAAACGTTATTTTGCAAGGGTCTGGGAGATAATAAGGTCCAAATGGATCCTACCCCAGGGCGTCATAGACAAGAATGGACTTGAGGCCGTAATGGATATCACCATATCAAAAGATGGCAGAATAATCGTAAAACACTTTGAAAAGAGGTCTGGTGAACCGCTCTTTGACCAATCTGTGGAACGTGCCATGGACCGTGTGGACAGACTCCCACCCCTTCCAAGGGAACTTGGCCTGGATCAACTGGACATCGGTGTGAGGTTTAGGCCTGAAGAATAATCAATTTGTTTCATTCTATTGGCTACCTTGTCAATTGTGAGATTTAGGGTAAAGGTTATGAGAAGATGTCAAGGAAAAATCCCATCAAAAGAAAGTGGCCCCTGATCCTCTTTTTTCTCTTTTTCTGGACAGGGCTTTCATGTGCAAGGGTCTATATCGACATCACTGCACCCATCATGCGCTCTATCCCCATAGAGATCGGGGTCTTTCAGGTAAGCCCTCCTACCTTTGAAAACCGTGAGATTGCAAAACGCATCATAAAGGTCCTTAAAAACGACCTTGAATTCCATGGCTTCTTTAAGGCCTTCACTCCCTATGACACCAAAGATGAGACCCTCATAGAGTACCAGATAAGCGGGCAACTCCACAGGTTGAACGACAAGATCAGTGTGGAACTCAGGCTCCTCGACGCCAGGGAAGGAGAGATGCTCACTGGCAGGAGATACCGTGGAACAAAGAACCCATACACCCTGAGAAAGATCGCACACAGGTTTACTGAACTGGTAGTTGAAAGCATTACAGGAGAGGGTGGGGTAAGCCTCTCCAAGATCACATTCGTTGGCTCCTCAAAGGACAAGCGGACCATCTATTTAGCAGACTTCGATGGCTTCAACCTGGAGAGGGTGATATCAGGACCTGCCATCAAACTGAGCCCACGGATCTCGCCAGACGGCAAGTGGCTCGTCTATACATCTTATGGCAGCGGGAGGCCAAACCTGATCCTCCAGGGGCTCAAAGACCACAGTATTAGGACACTGACGCGCTTTAGAGGGCTAAACCTGTCCCCTGCCTGGCATCCAGATGGAAAGAGGCTCGCCGTGACCCTGAGTAAAGATGGCAACCCAGACCTATATGTCATAGATCTCATGGGAAGGGTCCTGAAGAGGCTGACCAAGGGGCCTGGCATAAATTGTTCACCCAGTTGGTCTCCTGATGGGACCAAGATCGTATTCGTCTCGGATAGGTATGGTTCCCCACAACTCTTCATCCTCTCTGTCGAAAGCGGCAAGGTGACCCGCCTCACCTATAAGGGCCGCTATAACACAGACCCCCAGTGGTCTCCCAGGGGTGATAGGATAGTATATGTGGGAAGGACAGGGGGCCAGTTCCAGGTATTCACCATATCGCCAAGGGGCGGGGATCCAATACAATTGACCTATTCAGGCAATAATGAAAACCCTTCGTGGTCTCCTGATGGGAGACAGATACTATTTTCATCAGACAGGCTAGGGAAGAAGTCGCTTTTTGTGATGGATGCCAATGGCAGGCGTCAAAGGAGACTAGTTACCCTGAAGGGGCAGGAGACCATCACGCCCTTCTGGGGGCCAAATAAATTCAAATGAGGAGGTGGCGATGAGATACCACTATACACCCTTTGTCCTGTTGATACTGCTCACTACTCTTTCGGCATGTGCACCACAGGAACAGGTGAGCTTTCTTGAGAAGCGGATCTCCACACTTTCTGTAAAGGATCAGGCCCTCGAGAAGGAGATAAAGCTCTTAAAGGCTGAACTCGAGACCCTAAAAGAGGCGTCAGGGCCAGACAAGCTCTTTGAAATGAACAGGCGCCAGGCCGAATTCCAAAACAGGCTGGACGAGATCAATGCAGAGCTTCTCCGCATAAGTGGCATGATCGAGGAGATGAAACACACCTACTCCTCTGAACAGGAGAGGGAACAGGCCCTCATACAGGCCCTCCAACAGGATGTGACAAGGCTTAGACAGGAGCTCAGGGTCCTTGGTAGTGCCAAGGCCACCAGGGAGGAGGCGAACAAAAAGGTTGAGGCAGCAAAAAAGAGCGGCATAGACCAGTATCAGAAGGGCCTGGACCTCATAAAGGCAAAGCAATACAAAGAGGCCCGACTCGCCATGGAGCAATACATAAAGGAGTTCCCCAACGGGAAACTCGTCCCCAATGCCCAGTTCTGGATAGGCGAGTGTGAGTACAACCTCAACCGCTACGAAGAGGCCATACTGGCCTTTGAAAAGGTGGTCAAGGACTATCCCAAATCAAACAAGGCACCTGCTGCCCTCTTAAAGGAGGGCATGGCATTCTTCAAGCTGGGCGACCCAGAAAGTGCAAAGATCATCTGGAGAAAACTCATAAAGCAATATCCAAAATCGTCTCAGGCCCAGGTTGCCAGAAAACAGCTAAAGAGACTTGGGCGTTAAAAGAATAAATCGGTATCTAACACTCCTAATTGTCATCTGGGCAACCTCTGGCGCCTCTCTAGCTCAGGGCTCTACCTTGAGGATCGGGGCCCTTTTCGACCTGTCTGGACCTCAAAGGGTGGCAGGTAATGCCATGTTATTGGGGGCCTCATCGGCAGTAAGATATTTTAATCAGAGGTTGGCAAGGATGGGCTATGAGATCGAGTTGAGCGTCAAAGACACTAGTTCTCAGGAAGGAAGCCTCCTTCTGGGTGCCATGGGATTGGACAAGGACAGGGGAGTCATAGCCCTAATAGGTCCTGTCAACCATAGGCTTGTGAAGACAGTCATGGGCTATGCAGAGGCCCATTCGCTCCCACTTGTACTCACTGCTGGTAGATACCCACTGAGCCCCACCCCATGGTACAAGATAAAGTGGACATTTGGTATATCGCCCCCTATAGGCCACATGGCTAAGGCGTTTTTTAGGGATTTGAGGAAACGGGAAATAAAGAAGATAGGAGTCCTTGTAGATGAGGGCCACGGATTTGACCAGGACATACCGTGGATCAAGGCCTACGGGGTAGAGTCCCGCATAGAGGTTTTGGATGTCGAGGGCTTTTCCACAGAAGACGTGGACTGCGTAACACAACTACAACACTTGAAGGACTTGGGTGCGGAGCTCGTACTCTATAGGGGAGACAGCAGATTCCTCCCAAGGCTCTTTAAGTCCCTTGATGAGGCCCCACTCACCGTTGCCTTCCTCATGGACACCCCATTAGAGGGCATTCATTCACACCCTGGCATTAACCGCTTTTCTGTCCTCGTCCAAAGCCCACTCCTATTTTTAGATGACTATTTAAAGACTGTACAAAGGCCTGCTATCGTGGCCTTTAAGGCCGCTATGGAGACTACGTCACTCCATTCGAGACATGAGATCTTGGCTGCAGCCAAGGCATGGGATGCAGTGGGCCTCATTGTCTCTGCCATCCTAAATGGTGCTGCCCCAAATCGAGCAGGACTCTTAAAGGTGTTTTCCGGAAGGTATTCTAATCATGTGGAGATCAGACTGACATACCATGGCCTTTTAGGTGATTTTACCCCAGACAGAAGGGACCATTGCGGGCTGGATACGAGGGATCTCCACCTCATCTCTTTAGACTGAGTATTGAAATAGAACAGAAAAAAATGTTAATTATAGGCCAAACCAACTATAGGTGAATTACATGAAGCACAACATCTTCTATATCTTTTTGATAATTTTTTTTACACTCATCACCACTTCGTGTACAATCAATCAGAGGGAATTTTTGGTCCTGGATACATCACTGATACACATTGGCCAACCGGCAAATGAAGTGAAATCCATCCTAGGGCCCCCAGATGCCAGGAAAAAGATCGGCCCAGAAAGGGAGGCATGGTATTATTATCACAAGAGGAGACGCTTTTATCAGCGCATCCCCTTCATTGGCAACCACCTAGGACATCCAGAAATAGAGGTACTGGAGGTAAAATTCTTTTCAGATAGGGTTGAGAAGACCACATTTTATGTGACCCATGAAGAAGGCTGATGTGAACGACCACTACAGGATCGCCCGGGAACGCATGGTCAAGAACCAGCTCGTTGCCCGGGGTATAAGGGACCCCAGGGTCCTCGAGGCCATGAGAAGGGTCCCAAGACACCTATTTGTGGACGAGGCACTCGTGGACCAGGCATACCAGGACCACCCCCTTCCAATAGGATATGGCCAGACCATATCGCAACCCTATATTGTCGCACTCATGAGCGAGGCCCTGGAGCTTGAGGGAGATGAAAAGGTCTTGGAGGTGGGTACTGGCTCTGGATATCAGGCGGCCATATTGGGAGAACTGGCCCACAAGGTCTATAGTGTAGAGCGGATACCTCAGCTCCTTGCCAGGGCGAGAAAGATATTGGACTCCCTGGGCTACAACAACATATTCCTCAAACTCGACGATGGTACATGGGGCTGGCAGGAGTTTGCCCCCTATGATGCCATTATTGTAACGGCGGCATCACCGCAGGTGCCAGAGCCGCTCTTAAAGCAATTGGCAGACCCTGGTGTTATGGTGATACCTGTGGGGGATGAATTTAGCCAAAATCTCGTGAGGATCAGGAAGGTAAATGAGCAATATATCAGAGAGGACCTGGGTGGTGTCCGTTTTGTAAAACTTGTGGGAGATCATGGATGGAGGCAGTAAGAAGTGGCATACTCTTTTTGCCCAGGCTTTTAAGACGGCTATATGACTGGGTGCTATCTCTTGCAGACCATCCTAGGGCAGGCACCTGGCTTTTCACCCTCGCCTTTGCAGAGTCCTCCTTTTTCCCCATCCCACCCGATGTACTCCTCATTGCCCTTGGCCTAGCCCATCCCAGACGTGTGTTCCACTGGGCCGCAATATGTCTTGCAGGTTCTGTCATAGGCGGGGCCTTTGGCTATTACATAGGGGTCCAATTCATGGACGCCATTGGTTTTAAGATCCTCTCCCTTTACCACCTAGAGGACAAATACCTCTTGGTGCAAGACCTATATCGACAATACGACGCCTGGGCAGTGGCAACAGGTGGCTTCACCCCACTACCATACAAACTCTTCACTATAACTGCCGGGGCCTTTAAGATAGATTTCCCCACTTTCATGATGGCCTCTCTTATCTCTAGAGGTGGACGCTTTTTCCTGGTGGGGGGGCTGATCTATCTCTTTGGACCACGGGTGAAGAGATTTATCGACGAATATTTCAACCTCTGTACACTGATATTTACGATCCTTCTCATAGGAGGCTATATATTAATCAAATGGGTGGTGACATGAGACGAATTGGGATAATTGGTGCTGGCAGATGTGATGAAACGATCTATGACCTTGCCTATAGCGTGGGGCAGATGGTGGCAGAACGAGGTGCAATCCTCTATTGCGGAGGCCTTGGTGGTGTAATGGAAGCAAGCGCCAAAGGGGCGGTCTCAAGGGGTGGTGTGACAGTGGGCATCCTGCCTGGGGCAAAGGCGAGTGATGCCAACGACTATATAAAAATACCTGTCGTCACTGGAATGGGACACGCAAGAAATGTGATCCTGGTCCGCTCATGTGAGGCACTCATTGCCATATCTGGCTCCCATGGCACTCTCTCTGAAATAGCCTTGGCACTCAAGATGTGGAAGCCAGTGGTAGGGCTCTACACGTGGAAGAACATCCTTGACGTCCACTATGTAAAGACTGCTGAAGAGGCGGTGGAGAAGGCATTCAGCCTTATACCATAGACGGCTATGTTAGCTCGCTAGCCACCTTCTCAACCCTCATAAATAGGTCTTCTTCATCAATAGTTGTGAGCTCGAAGTCCTCCATCACAATCTCCCCCCCACAAATGAGGTCTTGTACATCCCCTGCTGTGGCACAGTAGACAAGGTGTGAGACTGGATTGTAGCAGGGCCTAAGGTGTGGTGAATCTAAGTCCAAGACCGCCAGGTCTGCTGGAGCACCAGGGCTGAGGGTCCCAAGTCCACTTATCCCCAGTGCCTCCCCAGCCCACATGGTGGCCATGGCAAAGGCATGTGTGGCAGGGAGTGCAGTTGGATCACAACCGATCCCCTTAGACAGCCTTGCAGCACTCCCCATCTCTCCAAACATATTGAGATCGTTGTTACTTGCAGCCCCATCTGTGCCCAGGAGCACCCTGACGCCCGCATCGAGCATTTTGGCCACTGGGGCCACGCCTGAGCCCAGCTTTTGGTTACTTTCAGGGCAGTGGACCACCTTGACCCCCCTTTCACTGAGGAGCCCAATCTCATCCTCTGTTGGATGGACCACGTGTACAGCAATGGTCCTTGGCCCAAGGAGCCCTAGGTCATCAAGATATCTGGCTGGGGTGCGCCTGTATCGCCGCTGGATCTCAGCTACTTCCCACTCTGTCTCTGAGAGATGTATTACAAGCAAGGCCCCCATCTCGTCTGCAACTTCCCCAGCCCTTCTCAACAAGTCATGACCGCACGTATATGGGGTATGGGGGTCCACTGTGATGGTGATCTTGGGGTGATCACCCCACTTGTCTAAGAGGCGCCTGGTCTCTTCCAATGCCTCAAAGCCTGAGGGAAAGGCAGGAGATGGAAAATCGAACAGCCCCTCACCGAGCCAGGCCCTTAGCCCTACCCGGGAGATCACCTCGCATATGGTGTCTTCAAAGAGGTACATATCTATGAATGAGGTGGTCCCAGACCTGATCATCTCTGCGCAGGCGAGCTCTGTCCCCAGGGCTATGAGATCTGGGGTTAGGCGTGCCTCCCGTGGGAATATGTGTTCCTCGAGCCATGTCTTAAGGGGTAGATCGTCTGCAAGCCCCCTAAAGAGCGTCATGGGGGCATGGGTATGGGCATTTATTAAGCCTGGGATGACCAACCCCTTGGGCCGCTCTATGTATCTTTGGCCCCTGTAGTGTGCAAGGCACTCGCTCCGCTGGCCTACAAACTCGATCTCATCACCCAGGATGGCCACTGCCCCATCGCTTATGGGGTGAGAAAATGCATCTTTTACTACGAATTCGCCTGTGACTATGATGTCAACCTGTTTCAATGATATCCCTCTCAAATAGCCCTAATATAAGCCTTTGTAGGTCTTTTTCAGCCCTTTTGGCACCCCTCACCACATCCTCAATGAAGATGGGTTCAAAGGCGTCTGGATTGTTGACATTGGCAATGACAGAAATTCCCAGCACCTCCATCCCAGCATGTACTGCCACTATGACCTCTGGTACAAGGCTCATGGCCACTGCATCTGCCCCGATCATCCTTAGATAACGGGTCTCGGCGGGCGTTTCAAGGCTGGGCCCAGGGACTGCCACAAAGACCCCTTCCCTTAGTTCCATGTCCAGTGCGTGTGCTACCTCTCGTGCAAGCCCACGCAGCCTTTCAGAATAGGCCTTACTCATGTCTGGGAAGCGTTCACCCCACTCGTCTACATTGGGACCACGCAGGGGATTGTCAGGTATGAGGTTGATATGATCCCTTATAAGCATCAGGTCCCCTGGGGAAAAACTGAGATCTAGTCCGCCTGTTGCATTGGAGGCGATGAGTACCTTTGCCCCCATGAGGGCCATGACCCTCACTGGCAGTGTTAGTTTTTGGGCGGAATAGCCCTCATAATAGTGGAACCGCCCTTCGAACAGGGCCACTCGCCTTCCACAGATCTCTCCAAAGTGCAATACGCCGCTGTGTTCTGGGGATGTAGAGACAGGGAAGTGGGGTATCTCCCCATATGGGATGGCAAGAGATTGAGTTAGCGCCCCCCTTACTCCTCCAAGCCCCGTACCCAGCATGATCACCACCTGAGGCCCTGAGACGCCCTTATCTTCCAAAAATGCCCTGGCCTCTTCTACCTGTTCCCTATATCCCTTCATTTATAGAAGAACCCCTCTGCGTTTAGTTTATGGACTAGTGGGTGTGGTCTCCACAGGTGAAAAAGAATAAATCGAATATCTCACATTCACAATACCCATGTAATGGCTTTAAAAAGGGCACGTGACAAAAATGTATAGTCAAGGAATGGATACACTGGAGAGGAGACTTTTAATATTTTTGGCGGGGCCGACGAGACTCGAACTCGCGACCTCTGGCGTGACAGGCCAGCGTTCTAACCGACTGAACTACGACCCCGCCGATTGGTCATATCTTATTGCCAAAATTGGTAGGCGGAACAGGATTTGAACCTGTGACCCCCGGCTTGTAAGGCCGGTGCTCTCCCACTGAGCTATCCGCCCATATTGAAGGCGCTTGCTTAAATACCATGTCAACCACTCTCTTGTCAAGCTCTATTCATCATATGCCACGGGGATTTTGATACAGCTTTAAGTACCCATCGGGCCTTACCTCTGCAAGGAGCTTCTTGGCCTTAAGGGCTATGTCCATCATGTGTCGGGTCCCCTTGGAACTACCGTCCCAGAAGCAGATTACATAGTCGGCAGACTTCAACAACACCTCATTCCGCATCATGGTGGCCTTGAAGGCATGTTGTTCCCATTGGGAGGGTATTATCTTGACTTCAATACCATTGTCATGGCCAAATCGCTCTCCCAGCCTGTCTGCACCTGGGGCGTTGCCCGACAGGATAATATCCCCTGGCCTCAAGAGGTTCCTGAGCACCTGAGAGACCATTTCATAGGACTCTATGCTGCGTGAACCACCCACAGCTATCTTGGCCATGGCTATCAAACCTCCTTTTTATAACTTGCAAAAATATAAAAGCCCCAATAAACTCACCCCACCTTATGAAGCTGCTGGAGCAATTGACATGGAGAAGAGAACACAGGCCCAAATCAGTCTCGATGATCTCACCACTGGCCAAAGGGCCAGGGTCACTAAGATAAACGCCAAGGGTCCATTCAAAAAACGGCTGCTTGAAATGGGCTTTGTGCAGGGTAGTATAGTAGAGGTCATAAAATACGCCCCTCTTAAGGACCCTGTAGAATACCTTGTAAAGGGCTATCATGTAAGCCTGAGACACGAAGAGGCCCAGAAGATCCTGGTGGAAAAGGTAGACCATTGAGGGGTCTAATGATCATTCATCGATCTCGCCAACACTGTTATCCTTAATGATATCTTTTACATTCTCAAGGGTATATAATACATCATGCACAGTGATGGCAGGGTGATCTTCACAAAAATTGTCGATGGCGGAGAGGATGCGTTCAGTAAGGTCTTCGAATTCGTCAATGGTGAGTGTGGAGGCAGGCTCAGAGGCAAGAAGGCTATCGAGATCGATCCCATGATATCTTAGCAGCTCGTCCTTTATCTTTTCAAGGCGCCTTGCCCTGCCCCTACCCGATCTCTTATGACTCTTTAAGGGAACAACTTTGCCCATATCTTTCTCCGTATCTCGAATATTATAAGACGCATACCTGTGATAGGTACAGGATCAATCTAATAATAACCCCAATATTCCCATTTGACAAACAAAAGTCTGCTCTTTACAGTCCTAGGCCATGGAAATCACCAAGATCACCATGAAAGAATTCCAGGCATTCAAGGAGAAGACCAGGAGCATCATCGTGCCCTTCGGTTCAGTGGAAGAACATGGCCAGCACCTCCCCCTGGGTACAGACACCATGCATGCCCTGGAGATTGCAAGGCTTACGGCCACCCTGAGGCCAGTATTCGTAGGTGCGCCTGTTTGGTATGGGCTTTGTAGGAGCACTAGTGAGCACCCAGGGACCATCACCATCAGGGGCACGACCTTGAGGTCACTGACAATAGACCTCATGACTGGATACTTCGACCAGGGCCTCACCAACCAGGTGCTATTGTCTGGACATGCAGGTGGGACCCACATGTGTTACCTCGTAGATGCCGCAGAAGAAGTGGTCAAGAGGTTGCCGGGCATAAGATGTGCAGTCTTATCCATCATAGATCTCGTAAAGGATTCGTGCAGTTCCATTGTGGAGACCCCAGGAGATTCCCATGCAGGTGAGGTGGAGACGTCTATAATCCAGGCGGTGATGCCTGAGCTTGTCAAGGGTACTTCTAAAAAAGAATATCCCAATTTCCCCAAGTACTTGATTAGCAGGCAAAAGCGCATATATTGGAGTGGTGGTGTTTGGGGAGACCCCCAAAAGGCCTCTCCTGAAAAAGGGCGTAACATATTGAAATTAGAAGCAAAAAGAGTTGCTGAAATCTTAGACACACTGGAAGAAGAAGAGGTATAAGAAAATGAGAAAGGCAATTAATTGTGCTCTAATCCTTAGTTTGAGCTTCATGCTGTTGAGTTCCTGTAACAGCAATGCCAATCCGTACAAGGCCCCTAACTTTACGCTCTTGGACCTCAAGGGCAATGTGGTCAAGCTCTCGAACTTCAAGGGGAAGGTGGTATTGGTGAATTTCTTTGCCACATATTGCCCCCCCTGTAGATATGAGATACCAGACTTTGTAAAACTACAAAGGGAACTGGGTCCAAAGGGCTTTCAGGTAATAGGCATCTCTGTAGATGAAAATGCAGACAAGATACTGCCATATTTTATAAAACAACTGAAGATAAACTACCCTGTGCTACTCGCAACTTCCAAGGTGATAAGGGACTATGGAAATGTCTATGCCCTGCCACAGAGTTTTCTCATTGGGAGGGATCAAAATATCATCAAGCACTATACTGGTATGATCACAGAACACGAATTGAGGCCTTTAGTGGAAAAGGCCCTGAGACAGGGGGCAAGTGAGTAGCCTGCTAGGCCTTGACTATAACCCGTGGAGGGCCTTCTAACACCCTTCCGATCATGGCAAACTCGGTGTCGCAGCGCTCCTTGAGCTTTTCCATGAGTAAAGGCGCCTTCTCCTGAGAGACAGATATGAGGAGCCCCCCTGATGTCTGGGCATCAAAGAGGAGGTCCAGTAGAGAAGTAGGGATCTCGTCGAGGACCACCACCTTTTTCTCACAAAACCTTTTGTTGGCGTAATCACCCTCTGGGATCATCCCCATGTTCACCAGATCCAGGGCCTCTGGGATTATGGGCACACGCCCGGCCTCTAACTCAATGGTGACAGAGCTTGCCTCTGCCATCTCAAGGGCATGTCCTATGAGGCCAAAACCAGTTATATCTGTAGCCCCATTCACCCCCACTTCCATCATGGCCTCGCTAGCGCCCCTGTTGAGGCTGCTCATTATGGAGACGATCCCATGAAACACATCTTCTCCCACAAGACGCCCCTTGTATGCCGTGGCAAGCACACCGGTACCGATGGGCTTGGTCAAGATCAAGGTGTCGCCAGGCCTTGCCCCTTTATTGGTTACGAAATTTTCTGGATGTACAATGCCAGTCACAGAGAGCCCATACTTAGGCTCTTTGTCCTCTACACTATGGCCTCCAACCACTACTCCCCCTGCCTCGTGGACCTTGTCTATGCCTCCACAGAGGATCTCTTTCAAAATGGATGAGTCCAATTCCTTGATGGGAAAACAGACTATATTCAGTGCAGTGATGGGGCGTCCACCCATGGCATAAATGTCACTCAAGGAATTAGCCGCTGCTATCTGGCCGAATTCATAGGGATTATCCACTATGGGTGTAAAAAAATCCAGGGACTGCACTATTGCTATCTCGTCTGTGAGACGGTAGATGGAGGCGTCTGATGCAGACTCCATCCCCACCAACAGGTTTGGATGCATACCGAGAGGGAGATCCCGCAATATCTCTTCCAGGGCCCCTGGACCAATCTTTGCTGCTCACCCAGAGGCGGCTACCCGCTGGGTCAGGAATTCTGGCTGCTTCATTTTCTTAAGGTGGCTATCATCCTATGGGGTTTGAGAAAGATGTCCAGGGCATCGCATATATCGTGGAAGACCACATTGCTTGCCAAAAGGGCATCGATGGACGCCCCCTCCACCCCCACGATACAAATCCCCAGAGAGGCCTCTTTTAACATGAGGGCATCATTACAGCCATTTCCAATGGCAGCAGTATGTTCTCTCCCCAAGGCCTCGACATACTCAAGTTTTTGGAGATCCCCCCTTCCAGACTTCAATGAATAAAACTTTATATCACTTATCTTGGACAATTGATTCTGGATGTTTTCTACTGTCTGATTGGTGTCTGCTGTGATGATGTGAATGTTCAAGATCTCTGCTATCTTTTCAAGCCGCTCATAGACACCCTCTACCAATTTACCATCCACGGTTATAGTACCGTTTAGGTCCATGACCAAATGTGATAGATCATAAAAGGTGCCACACGGGAGATCGACTTCGATCTGACGGCTATGCACCATATTTTCCCTCCTCTTCTACCCTTGCCACAAGGGCGCGTCTCAGCCTGGGTGGCAAGAGTTGACATGCTGCATCGAGCCCTCTTTTTAGGGTAATAATAACGTCTTCAGGGCCTGTCCAGAGTTCCCTCAGTATGGACTCATCTACCCTGGCAAGGAGTCTAAAAAGGGCCAAGGCAATGAGGTAAAAATCATCTACCAACCCATAAAATGGTATCCAGTCTGGGACTAAGTCCACTGGATTGAGCACATAGGCCACCACCGTAGCCAAAATGGCCTTGTCTGTGGCAGACACCCTACGGTCTCGCAGCAGATTGGCGATGAGGGCCAAAAACCTTGGTATAAGCCTCAAATAGCCCTTTAAACTCATTGTCCATGAACATACATGGCTAGAAAATCTATTGCAATAGAAAAAAAGACCCTTCTAACTAGGCATATGTTTTAAAAAAACGCCTTTGCCCTTCTCTCCTACACAATTTCAGTGTATTTTTACCCTATGCAGGTACTCTTATTCCCCACCACATATGTAAAAAAGATTATTCTAAAGGGCCTAAGGCCATTTGACCTCGGGCTCACCGTACTAGTGCCTACAGAATCGAGTCCAGTAGTAGATGAGGTCCAAATTCCATACAGAGAAGAGGTTCAAACCCTTGTCCCGGTACCCCTTGGCCCAAGGATCGAGACCTTTAAAGGTATAATCAAATCTTACCTCGCCTGGGCCTCACACATTGACCTTGGGCGCTCCATACATGCAGAGGAATTGGAAAGGCTTCAGGTGGATGACCCAGAGTCGGTCCAGGCACTCATAAACAAGATTAAAGACGACAACGTAGAAGACGACATATTGAAGGCACAGATATTCCTTGAGCTTTCCATGATATTTGACATACAGTACGACTCTATTGAACAGGAATTCTCCAATATTAGAAAGGGAGAGGCGCTGTTACAACGTCTGATGGAAGGCCCAGATGTAGATGGAAGAGATTCTTGGGAGGAACTCATGAGTATGAGGCTTCCCGCCATGACTCAGCCCCAAAGACGCCTTGAGAGTTGGGGGAGGCTGTTTAGAGAATTAAAGGGTGATGCCCTCCCCTTTGATATCTTGCTTGGCGAGGGCAGGGAGATAAGGGATGCCCTTGATGCTGAATATGAGGAAATAAGTGGCAAGAATGCCCCAGCGCCCCTTTTAAAACTGCACCTTCATCCCTTCCTCGATCTAGATTCACTAAAAGAGAAAGGCGTTGGAGATGAATTCCATAAAGTTTTGCGCTCCATAGGCGAGGCGCGAGATATAAGGGAGAAAAAGGAGGAGGCCCAAAGATTTGAGGCATTGTGGCAAAGGCTCCAGCCTAAAGATACCCCCCTTGTCTTATCACTTGTATTCTATGAAGGCGTAGATGTAATAAAAGACCTCATCCTAAAAGAGACCTCTCCAAATATACACCTCCAGCAATATCACATGCAAGGGCACATCCTTTTTATTGAATAGTCAAAATATATAGTGCAGGGTATAAATTTAAACTTTTTTGAAATTAATTTACAAGGTATAATTTAAGAAGAAAAAAAAGGGGTATTGATGTGGAGGAGTCACCTGTTAAAAATCTCTCTATTCCCCTTGAAAGAGACATCTTCTTTCGAAAATTGATCAGAGAACTTGCCCGCACCCTTGAAGATGTGGTGGGCTATCACGAAACCATGGGCTATATCAGCCTAGTGGGACAGAAGATGGGGGAATGGATTAACGAACTCTATACTACTGGGCTGGGTGTTAAGAGACTCTCCCAGGAGCAGGTTGGAGAGGTCTTGGTTGACCTAAAAAAGCGTATTTACGGAGAATTCACCCTAGAAGCATTCTCAGACCAAAAGATGATATTGTCAAACAGGTCCTGCCCCTTTGGCAAGCTAGTGGTGGGATGCCCATCAATGTGCATGATGACCTCTAACGTCTTTGGCTACATTACTGCAAAAAACCTTGGATATGCCAAGGTATGCCTAGATAAAACCATTGCAAGAGGCGATAGGGGCTGTCATATCACGGTCTTTACAAAACTGACACCAGAGTGTGAAGAGGCAAAGGGACGTGAGTATTTTGGAGATGTCTAACTTGGCACCATGACCCTAGAAGAATATTTTTCAAATTTCTTTGACCCCTTACCAGTTCCAATAATTCTCACCTCCTTGGACGGCGATGTCATTCTCAAAAACTCCTACGTAAGGGAGGGCACAGCCCCCTTGCACAGAGGAGAGACCATCTTTGACTATGTATTGGAGCCACCAGACAAGGTATCTACTTATTTGAAGATAGCCGCCGCCAGCAGAAGCCCCATGCCAGGATCACTCACCTTCAGATACCCAAAAGGCCAGCA
>WGBU01000162.1 GCA_015494155.1 Deltaproteobacteria bacterium
ACCACATGCTTCGGGGTGCCGTGCATATCTGGAAAAGACTCCATGAAAAACGATGCCATGCTAGGTGGGGTCAAGATCTCCATCCCACCAACCCTGCTCTTTTCTGTGGTGGCCAAGATGGATGATGTGAGGTGCGCAGTCACTATGGATGCCAAGAGCGCTGGCCACCTGGTCTATATCTTGGGTACAACTTATGCAGAGCTTGGGGGCTCTGAGTACCTGCGCATGAAGGGTTACATTGGTGAAAGTGTGCCCAAGGTACGGATAGAAGAGGCAAAGAGGTGTTACGAGGCCCTTTCAAGGGCCATTAAAGAGGGGCTCATCGCCTCGTGCCATGACTGTTCAGACGGCGGTCTGGGTGTTGCCTTGGCAGAGACTGCCTTTAGTGGCGGGCTTGGCCTATCCATTGATCTTCAGAAGGTACCCAAGGATGAATCTGTGACTAGGCTTGATACGCTCCTTTTCAGTGAATCGCAGAGTAGGTTTGTAGTGACAGTACCACCAGACAAACAAATGGCCTTTGAATCTATCATGGAGGGCAAAGGGGCCCTGGCGCTTGTAGGGACTGTGACAGACGAGGCCGTGTTGGAGCTCACTATGGGGACGGATGTGGTAGTGCGTGAAGACATAGCGTCCCTAAAGTCCGCATGGAAAAGCCCCCTTGCCTGGTAAGGCCCTTACGAATCTACCATGAAGACCCCAAAAGGCGAAAAGAGGAGAGAGACAATAGAGGAAGAGGCCTTTTTGATAACACGCTCAGGGGAGATCCCAGAGGTGGCCTACCACAGCTCGCTCCACTATCTCCAGGAAGATAGCGACGGGCCTGGCCTGAGACTTACCAGCGAGGAGCAACTTATCTTAAAAGAGGCAGTGATAGAGCGCTATCGCTTTATCATTCTAAGGGACCTCAATCCAAAAAATCGAAAGAAGAGGATTTATAGGGGGATAAAAAGGAGTATAATAAATTATAATAGGCTCTCTTCTTTTGCCCAGCGCGAAGGTCTAGAGATTGGTCACATTACCCATGAGGTGAGAGAGGCGCTGGCCGAGTTTTTGGAGACAGAGATAAGGGAATGTGGTGAACGCCCTAAAGAGAGTTCAATTAACTGTAGCTTTGAAGAGATTGAAGAATTCTGGAAGGCATTGGGGCTCGAAAGGACCCAGTTGCCAGAGGCCCTGAGGCCACTCTGTAGACAAGAACAAGACTAAAAGACGCTTTTATGCCTGGCAACAACCACACCCCATATGTCTCCACCAATAAGATCATCCAGATCCTGGCAGCAGGCCTGGGTTTCCTCATATTTCTTGGGGGCGCACTCCTCTTCCTCCCATTTTTCGAACCCATTTGCTGGGCCATCATAATGGCGCTCTTTTTCTATCCAATACACAGGCGGCTTGTGAAGTTGTTAAAGGGGGCAAAGGGATTGGCCGCACTGATCATGTGCATACTCAACACGGCCTTCATCATAATCCCTGTGTTTATACTCCTGGGTACGCTCACAACCGAGGTCCTCAGGGTCTATACAGGTGTGCAGCACACCATTACGAGTGGCAATTTTACCGTGATCCCAGACCAAAAACACCACCCCGTGCTCCACAAGTATGCCAAGAGGGCAGTTGAGGCCTTAGAGGGCCATGAAGAGAGCCTCCACCAGGCAGTGGTAGAGATCAGCAAGAGGACTGGCGAGTTTTTCCTGAGGCAGGGCACACAGGTGGCTAAGAATGTGGCCAACATCATCTTCAAGGCCGCACTGATGCTGGTCACCCTCTACTACCTCTTTCGAGACGGTGAGGAGTTCCTGAGGGCCTTCAAATCGCTCCTTCCCCTAAGGCCCAAGAATGTAGAACACCTTACATCCGTTACTGCCGATGTGCTCTATGCCACGCTCTATGGGAACCTCCTCACTGCTGCCATTCAAGGTGGGCTTGGGGTGCTCATACTATGGCTGCTGGGCTTTTCTGCACCGATCCTCTGGGGAATCATCATGGGGATAGCCACATTCATCCCCATGGTGGGTACTGCCCTTGTGTGGATACCTGCTACTGTCTATCTTTTTTTGGTAGGGGCATATCTAAAAGGGGCCATATTGTTGTCGTTCAGTATCCTCGTGATAAGCCAGATAGACTATTTTCTAAGGCCTTACTTCATCAGTGGAAAGACAGAGCTCCATAGTCTGTTTCTATTTTTTAGCATCCTTGGTGGGCTCAATCTTTTTGGCTTTCTAGGACTCATCCTTGGCCCCATAATCATTGCCCTATGTATGTCTGTCTTGGAGTTCTATAGGCAGGAACTCCTGGGTACAGTTGATAAGATGTTGTTTGTACCATGAAGATCACCAAAGAAGAGCTAAGTAGACGTAAAGAGGCCCTCTACGCCATACTAGAGGAGTGCAGTCTTTGTCCAAGGTACTGTGGGGTCAACAGGCTCAAAGGGGAGGTGGGTGCATGCAAGACCGCTGACAAGGCAGTGGTTTCCACCTATGGGGCCCATTTTGGCGAAGAACGGCCCCTTGTAGGAACGCGTGGCTCTGGGACCGTGTTCTTTTCATGGTGTAATCTTAGATGCATCTACTGCCAGAACTATGAGATAAGCCATCTGGGCGAGGGCAATCCTGTGACCACAGATGTGCTAGCATTCATATTCCTCTCTATAAAGGAAGGGGGTTGCCACAATTTAAACCTTGTCACCCCAACCCATGTGATCCCATTCTGGGTAAAGGCCCTTGAGATCATTGAAGAAGAGACACGCTTCGATATCCCAATCGTCTATAACTGTAGTGGCTATGAAGACGTAGAGGTCTTGAGGCTCTTAGAGGGGATCGTAGATATTTATATGCCCGACTTCAAATATTGGGACGAGGCCACTGCCAGGCGTCTGAGTGGCATAAAGGACTATCCAGAGGTGGCAAAAAGGGCCCTCAAAGAGATGCACAGGCAGGTGGGTGATCTCGTAATCGACTCTGATGGGGTTGCCAGGCAGGGACTCCTGGTCCGCCATCTGGTGCTGCCAGGGGGGCTTGCCGGGACAAAAGAGGTGGTGCGTTTCATCGCAGAGGAGATCTCAAAGGACACCTATATCAACATTATGGATCAGTACCGTCCTTGTGGACCGCACGAACTACCAGCCCCACTCAACAGGCGGATAACCCAGGTAGAATACCAGGAGGCCATAGATGCGGCTAGGGGGATTGGACTCTGGCGTATCGACGGCATGTTTTAGCAGGATCAACACGGTATGACAAAAAAGATCGTTGCAATTGGTGACATCCACGGGATGCTCTTCAAGTTGGAGTCCCTTCTGGACGCCCTTCCCATCTCATGGGAGACGGATCTTGTGATATTCCTTGGAGATTATGTGGACAGGGGGCCAGACCCCAAGGGGGTCGTGGAGAGACTGGTAGAACTCAGGAGGGAATTTGGCCAAAACATAAGGTTCTTGCTGGGTAATCACGAGTACATGTTTTTGAATTACCTCGAGAGGCGCAGAATCATTGGCGAGATACCTTATAAGAGCGATCTTCCACTGGACGACACCTTCCTTGCCACAGGGGGTGAGAGTACGCTTGGCTCCTACTTTAGGGTCCACGATGGCCTATTTGTCCCAGAGGATCACCTTGAGTTTTTTCGGGGCCTCGTACCCATGATAGAGGAAGAAGAGTATGTGTTCGTACATGCAGGGCTTAGACCCAAAAGGCCCATCCATGAACAGTCCATCGAGGACTTACTCTGGATACGCCACGAGTTCATAGACTCTGACTACGACTGGGGCAAGAGGATTGTGTTTGGCCATACCCCCCTCTCGTCCCCCCTTGTTCAACCACAAAAAATTGGTATAGATACAGGTGCGGTCTATGGAGGTCCACTCACCGCAGTCATTCTTCCAGAACTGAGATTTGTTCAAGTTTGATCCAAAACCCTGATCCTAGGAGAGACCTTTTATGGGAGAGCGAAAGAAAAGTTGGAGGGAGATAGATAAGCTCAGGGACAGGTCCCGGCATACAAGGAGGACTGAGGAGCCCAAGAGCATGTTAGAAAAGGCCCTGGACGATCCCAGGCTTAAAAAACTATATCTGAAGGAGGCAGAAAAGCTCTTTTTAGGGCCAAAGGGGACCCCTGAACACGACGAGGCCTTAAAGCGTCTAAAAGAGTCTTATGGAAAGCGAAACTTTGAAGAGGTTGCCAGGGACTATGTTGAACGCTTTGGCCTGCCAGATGAGTGGGGGGACCTGATCCTGCTCCTGGACCTTGAGAAGTCGCCCAATATCGTCTGCGATGCCATGGAAAAGGCGAAGGAACTCGTGTCCACTAAGGGACCACTTGAAAAGACTGGCTTTATAAGTAAACTCAAGGTCTTGAGTATGACGTCAAAGGACCCTGACGTTAGCGAGGTGGCAGAGGAGATACTAGAGTCCTTTGACTAGGGTCAACAAGCTCCTTGAATTTCTAGACGAGTACTTACAATACCTCACCTTTGAAAGGGATCTAGCACAAAACAGCATATCAGCATATTCAAGGGATATCCAGGCCTTCTTTGACCACTTGGATAGGCACGGAATAAGAGACCCATCCCAGATCACCCAGTCTCACGTACTCTCTTGGCTGCATGGTCAGAGGGTCTCTGGAAGCTCTGCCAGGACCACTGCAAGGCACCTCTCTGCCCTGAGGGGGTTTTTCGACTACCTGGTGCGAGAAGGCCACATTAAATCCTCACCATGTGCCCTCATAAAGACCCCACGGCTGGGCTTTTCCCTTCCAGATACACTCTCTGTCGAAGAGGTGGAAAGGCTCCTCGATGCCCCTGATGCTACCACTACCCTTGGGCTTAGGGACAAGGCGATACTCGAGTTTGCATACGCCACAGGTCTTAGGGCATCAGAACTGTGCGACCTCGGTATTGGCCAGATAGATTTTAATCTGGGATATGTGAGGGTGTTGGGAAAGGGGGGGAAGGAGCGCATCGTACCCATTGGTAAGGTGTGTTTGGACATCCTCGAGCTCTACATACAGAAGGCGCGGCCTAGGTTTTTAAAGGGTAGATCGAGCCCAAAGCTCTTTTTGTCCCAGAAGGGTGGGGCCATAACTAGGCAGCGCTTCTGGCAGATACTCAAAAAATATGCAATCTGTGCAGGGATCGACAAAAAGATAAGCCCCCATACCCTGAGACACTCCTTTGCCACTCATCTCCTCATGGGAGGGGCAGATCTACGAACAGTCCAGATCCTCCTGGGGCATGAAAACATCGCTACTACCCAGATATACACCCATATGGACATAGAGCACCTTCGGGCCACCCACAGAAGATACCATCCAAGGGGGTGAAGAAAGGGGGGAAGATCACCACTTAACTGGCAGTCTTACAAGTTGACCTGCCTTGTTCTTAAAGAGGAGGTAGCCCTTTTCGTGGCCGTGGACAAAGAGGTCTCTTGTGAGGCGGACATCTTCTCGGCAGTAATTTATGAGCCTTTCTAGCCTCCTTTCGCGCCACCACTTGAGGGCGAGGAGGCCGTTTCCCGCCTTCTTTGCCCCAAGGGTAGATGCCGCAAGGTGATCCAGGCTGAGCCTGTAGCCCAGCCGCTTTTTCACCTCTTTTAGGATGTCGAGGGTGGTGACCTCCTTTCTCAATGGTATGTGGGTATAGCCTGAGAGCACCTGGTAGTCGAACCTCTCAATATTGAATCCCACAACGAGATCCATACCAAGGAGCCTTTCGATGAGTTCTTCCACGTCGTCTTCCATAAATACGCTAAATTCATCTTCCCTAGAATCATAGAGCACTGCACAGCTCACCCTCATGAGGTGGGCATTGTGCCAACCGCCCACATCCCTTGCAGATAATTGCGTCTCAAGATCAAAGACCCCGTAATGGATCGTGCTAAGATCGAGCCTTTTGGGCGCATCTTGGGGAGTGCGGGTGCTGGTTCGGTCTTGAGACTGTAGCGCAAGGGTGTGGGGTGAAACTCGTGTGGGGGATTGTCCCTTTTCTTTGCCCATGATCTCTCTTAGGATGGAGACGGCTGCTGCCTTGTCTATGGGCCGGTTTCCAGAGCCACACTTTGGAGAGTGTACGCACAAAGGACACCCCAACTCGCACTCACACCCAGAGATCACATCAAAGGTCTTTTTGACCAGTTTGTCAGAGACCCGGAACGCCTCCTTGGAGAGTCCGATCCCGCCGGGCACACCATCGTATACAAAGATGACGCTTTCCTTCAACTGAGGGTGTATGACCTGTGAGATCCCGCCTATGTCTGACCTGTCACAGAGCACAAAAAGGGGCATGACACCTATTATGGCGTGCTCAATCGCATGGATTCCGCCCATAAAATGCAAGAAGGCCTTCTCAATAGAGTGCCTGCATCCACTGGGGATGACTATCCAGATCCCCTCTGTCTCGAATACATTTGGAGGAAGGTCGAGTGGGAAGCGGCCTAGCACACGCTGGCCCTTTATACTCCTCTTTTCATATCCCACTACCACCTCCTTTACCTTGAGCCTCCCACAATGTATCCACGCCCCAAAAAGGGCCTTGGACTCATATTCCTCCATTATGATGGTCTCTTTTTCCGTGAGTGGACGGGTAAAATAATCGCCCTTAAAGGGCCTCACCTTGACGCACCTTCTTTCAAGGTCGAGCTCTAGGACCTCGAACTGACGTCCCCCATGGAGGTAGATTGCCCCAGGGTGGGTCTCTTTCATGGCGCGGACCTCGTCTATCTCCCCGATGGTGGTCTCTTTGCCGTCGACGATCCTGAAATTTTGGCCTGTACCCCTCAAATCTACGAGCCTTTGAGGATACCGCCTCTGGGAAAGGATCTCTCCCCCCACATGGGACTCTACCAAAATTCCTCTAGAGAGCATCTCATTGGCCTTTTCGAGGATCACTGGGGCATCTCTTAGAAGAGGCTCTGAAAACCTTAGTGGCAACTCACTTGCTGCACACTCGAGGTGCCTTTCTACGATCTTGGGATTTTCTGGGTTCAAGATGGCCGCCTCTGGGGTACCCTCCAAGATGGTCTCTGGGTGTCTCAGTATGTAGTGGTCCAGGGCGTCCTCTTGGGCAATGAGCACCACGAGCGAGTCCTGTAGCTTCCTCCCGGCCCTCCCCCACCTCTGCCACGTGGCCATGATGCTCCCTGGATATCCAAGGAGGATAGAGCAGTCGAGGGCGCCCACATCAATGCCAAGCTCAAGGGCGCTCGTGGACACCACCCCCAGGAGTGTGCCATTAGAGAGCTCTTCTTCGATCTTTCTCCGATCTTCTGGTAAGAGCCCTGCCCTGTAGACGCGGACAGCCCTTTTGAGTGCACCGCCTTTTTGTGATATCCAGATCCCCACAAGCTCTGTAAGCTTCCTACTTTGGGTATAGACAATGGTCTTAAGGCCACGCCTTATGGCCATCTCGAGTACTGTGAGACACGTGGTGACAGGGCTTAGACTCGGTTCCAAAAAGAGGACAAACCTCTTACCAGAGGGAGAACCAGAGGTCTTGACCACCTCCACATCTCTTCCAATGAGCTGCTTTGAGAGTTCTTCTGGGTTGCCAATGGTGGCAGAGCACATGATGTAGTTTGGGTGCGCACCATAGTGGTCCAAGATGCGATGGAGCCTCCTAAAGACCCATGCCATGTTGGAGCCCATGATGCCACGGTAGGTGTGGACCTCGTCTATGACGACGAATCTTAGTCCCCGCAAAAGGCCGCTCCAACTAGCGTGGTAGGGCAGGATAGAGAGGTGCAGCATGTCGGGATTGGTGATGAGTATATCTGGTGGGCTGGCCTTCAATCTCCGCCGCCTCGACTGGGGGGTGTCGCCATCCAGGAGTTCAACCCTTGGTTGATCTGCATCTTCGAGGGCAGAGATAAAGAATCTCAAGTTCTTTAGTTGATCTTGCTGTAGGGCCTTAAGGGGAAAGAGGTAGAGGGCCTTTGAGGATCTATCCTCAAGATATCTTTGGATGACTGGGATATTGTATATGAGGCTCTTTCCACTGGCAGTGGGGGTGGATACCGTACAGTCCCTGCCACTCAAGACCTTCTCGATGGCCTCTTCCTGGTGGCTGTATAGGCGTTGGATCCCATTTAGTTCTAAGACAAACCTGATCTCCTGTGAGATATAGGGCGGGATTTCCCTTAGGCTGGGCCCCCTTTTGGGAATGGCCTTTTTGAGCACTATCCTTCCTGCTATATCCTCCATGTTTTCAAGGGATGATATGAGCCCTTCGATCTGTCCCATGGAAAGGGAACATAAAAAGGCGCAGGTCAAGAGGCAAGGCCTTTTTGAGGTATCTATGAATGCTAAAAAGGGTATTGACACGAAAAACCGAAGGACTTAATATACCCATCGCCAAAAGCGGGAATAACTCAGTGGTAGAGTGCGACCTTGCCAAGGTCGAAGTCGCGGGTTCGAATCCCGTTTCCCGCTCCAGTAAGTGAATGAAAAGCGGCCTTTTAAAGGGGCCGCTTTTTTTGTATGTTGTCTTTAACATATTTGCGACTCAAGGACCCTGGATGTACCTCTACCGCTACTGCCATCATATCTCCCTCTTTCTGTTCATATTTTTTTCTATGGTATTGCCGCCCAGTGTATGGCCCCAACTGGGGGATCGGTCCCTCCCAGTTACCATGGCAAAGCGTGTGGATATGTGCCTCTTGTGCCACAAAGATGCCCCAGGAAAGGCACATGCAAGGGGAGTTGTCAGTTGTTCTGATTGCCACCTTGGAGACAGCCTTTCGTCCGATAAGTTCGAGGCCCATCGTGGCATGGTCCTCAATCCAGGGGAACTTAAATATGCTGCCCTTACGTGTGGCAGGCCAGGTTGTCACAGTAAGCAGGTGGAGTGGGTAAAGAATACGCTCATGGCAACCAATAGGGGCATCTTGAGCACACTTAAATATTATTGGGGGGAGGCCAAAGACCGCCGCGCTGACATTACTGTAGAGGACCTGATGAGCAGGGGGCAGAGGAGCATTGCAGAGGACTATTTCTCAAAGCTTTGTGGTACATGTCACCTCTGGCTTGAGCGGGGCAAACACCCTGGCTTTCTTGGAGAAAAGGGTGGGGGATGCTCTGCCTGCCATCTCATCTATGGAAACAATAAAAAAAAGGGCATTGAGAAGGCCCACCCAAGGCTTGTTCGAAACATACCCATTGAGAACTGTGTGAGGTGTCACAACCGGAGTGGTCGGATCGGCCTTAGCTACCAGGGCATGTATGAGACCGAGGGATATGGGACCCCCTTTGAGGGTGGAGACTTTACAGAGAATGAGCTTTCAGACGGACGCTACTTTAGGACCATGGTGCCAGACATACACTATGAAAAGGCCATGCTCTGTGTGGACTGTCACACCCAGAAAGAGACCATGGGAGATGGAAAGAAGAGGGCCCACATGGAAGAACAACTGGAAGTGGAGTGTGCAGACTGTCACGACACGTCCAGATATGAAGCCGCCAAGAAAAAGGGCCTCCACCTTGAGAAAAAGGGGGAAAGGCTATTTCTTAAACGAAAGAAAGACGATGCCTCCCTCGAAGTACGTCTCCTAGACCCAAAAAGGTGTCGCGATAGGGACCATAGGTCCCTTTCTTGCCAGGCCTGCCATAGCCGCTGGGTGCCACAGTGTTATGGCTGTCATGTGGTGAGGCGTGCCCAAGAGCAGCAGACCGACTGGCTGGCAGGTAAGACAACGTATGGAAAGTGGGTGGAATATCGGTCCTTCATGCGTTATGAGGCCCCAAGCCTTGGCGTACTCGAAGATGTAAAAAAGGGCGAAAAGGAGATAGTCATCCTGGTGCCGGGCTGACAGGACTTTGTGACCCTCCTTGGAAGGGGGGGAGAAGTGAAGGAGACCTTTAAAAGGCTTACAGTGTCCACCATGGACCCCCATACCACCAGAAAAGAGGTGAGGACGTGTAAGGAGTGTCACACAGACCCAAGGGCACTTGGTCTGGGGAGGGGTAGTGTCCAATTGATGGGTGGCAGTTGGCAGTTTACTCCAGCACTCAAACCGAGTGTGCCACCAGGTGGAAGAGGGCTTTTCCATGCCTTGGATTCTTTTGTCCAGATCGATGGCCAGCCACTTGTGAAGTTTTCAAGGCCAGATGTCCTCAGGACCTTTGATGCCAGCGAGATTAAGACGGTCCTAACTGTCGGCCTCTGCCTTGAGTGCCATTCTAGTTTGAGTTTTCCAAATATTGGGCCGATAAGTTTCCAGGATGTAAAGGCAATACCATGCCGGAAATTAAAAAGATTGATCAAGAGATAAACCCCGCCCTCACAACTTTGAGCAAGTTTTCTGTGTTGGTGGTGGAAGACGACCCAGTACAGCGCCAGCTCCTCTGTCTTAACCTGGATACGTGGGGCCTCAAGAGCTTTCAGGCAGAGTCTGGAGAGAAGGCCCTACAATTTTTGAAGACCACAAAGGAACGGGTAAAGGTCCTTATAACAGACCTCAATATGCCAGGAATGGATGGTCTCACCCTCATAAAGAGGGTTAGGAGGGAGAGACCATTTCGTTTTTATATCATAGTGATAAGTGGTCTGGGCGACAGGGAGACAGTCCAGAAGGTACTCAAGGCAGGTGCCTCTGACTTTCTTAAAAAGCCCTTTTTGCCAGAACAACTCTTTGCAAGGCTCGCCGTCTTGGACAGGGTGGTCACCCTGGAGGAAGATTACCAGGCCCTGGTAAAAGGGTTATTCGACGTAATGACAGAGATGCTCGGAAGCCGCGACTCATACACCATGGAGCACAGCCTGCGCGTGGCAGGGCTCTCAAAGCGTGTGGGGATAAAAATGGGGCTTCTGGACGACGAGATAGAGGCACTGGAACTTGGTTGCCTCGTACATGACGTGGGTAAGATAGCCATCCCAGACGATGTCCTCTTAAAGCCCGGCCCCTTTGATACCCTTGATAGAAAGATCATGAACCTCCACCCCACCCTTGGAGCAGGTTTCTTGGAAAAGAGGTACCCAGACCTGAGGGTGGCAGAGATTGCAAGACAGCACCATGAGCGGTTGGATGGAAGTGGCTATCCCCAGGGCCTTTCCCGGGGTGAAATCCATCCTCTCGTAGAGATCGTGAGTCCGTGTGATGTCTATGAGGCCCTTGTGGCCAAACGCCCATATAAGACCCCTATGTCCAAAGGGCGTGCCCTCGAGATCATAAGCGACGAGGTGGAGCAGGGAAGGTTCAATGGGGATGTAGTGAGGTGTTTAAAAGAGGTCCTGGATGAGTGGGACCCTCTTACGATAAAAAGAGAAAACAGCAGTGACTTAGAGTTCATAGAGTCTTTTAGGAAAAAGACATACTTTAGGGAGCCGCTCTGTAGCTTTTATAACTATAGATACATACTCTCCTTGGAAAAGGATCAACTGATAGAATCAGTAGATTCCTATACATTCATATTAGTTGACTTTAGCAATATTGGAGAGGCCAATAGAAAGATGGGCTACTTCAAGACAGATGAGGTCCTGGACGCCATAGGCGAAAGGATACAAGAGGTATTGAATACATACCAGGAGATGGGAGGAGAAAAGGGTAGCCATACCCTATTATTTAGAAAGGGTCCTGATTTTTTGGTGTTTACAACTCATACAAAAGATGTAACAAGAAAGATTGAGGAGGACGTCAAAAGGGTCCTAAAAGAATCATCCAGAAAGTGGGGTCTCAGATACAACGTGCGATCCAGGCAATTTTCAGTAGATGAGAGCTTTAGAAAGGCCCTGGATCTGATGGTCGGGATATAGAGATTATGGCAAACGATTCCAAGATAAACGATTCGCTCACGATTCCAGAGAAGGTCACCCTTGTTGCCAAAGAGGCATTGAAACAGCTTGTACAAAAGAGGCGGCTTCCATGGCCAGAATCATATGAGAAGGAGTTTTGGGGGGTCTGTTATAGGGACAAGTTAGATGAGCTTTTAAAGAGGAGATTTCAGACTAAAAAGGTACCCAAAGAGGTAGTGGAACAGTTTTTAAGGGATACTGAAGAGATCCTCGGTGGTGTACATGATACAGTAGATGAGTTTGTAGACGGCACGAGAAGTGGTTTCAAGAATATGGGGAATACCATCGATGCCCTTACCAAAAAGGCACAGGACCATAGCGAACTAATGGAGGATCTAGAGCTTTTGTCTCGGTACAATGAAGAGATGAAGGCCAAGGCAGAGGCCACTGAAAAAAAACTCCTGGAACAGGCAAAGACCATAGAAGACCTTAAGGGGAGGCTCAGACAAGACCCGTTAACTGGTCTCTTCAATAGACATGCCCTCTTTTCAGACCTAAAACGCGAATTATCAAGGGCCACACGATATGATTTCCCACTTTCCATAATCATGGTGGACATAGACGACTTTAAAGATATAAATGACACCTATGGTCACATCACTGGTGACATGTTGTTGAAGAAGCTCGCTGCCATTCTCAAAGACTCGGTGAGGGATTCGGACTATGTCTATAGGTACGGCGGAGAGGAGTTCGTCGTCCTCTGCCCACACACCCAGTGTGAACAGGCCTACATCTTGGGAGAGAGGTTGAGGCAGCAGGTGAGGCGATATAGGTTCGTCCCAGAAGAGGCGTCTAAGACCATTTCCATATCTATTTCTGTGGGTGTTACCCAGGCAAAACCGGATGATAAACCTGAGGACGTTATAAGGAGGGCAGACGAGGCCCTCTATAAGTCAAAGTTTTCAGGAAAGGATCAGACCACCAAGATCTGCCCTTAAACACAAATAATGCAATGATATAGAAGATGGCATTTTTATATTAATGCCTCTAATCCCTTACGTTCCATAATGTCTAGTAGTTTTCGAGCTGCACCTGTAGGACGCTTTAAACCTTGCTCCCACTTCTGCACTGTTGAGGGACTAATATTGAATAAACTTGCCAATGCTGCTTGACTTAATTTAAAGCGTTTCCTTATTGCAATAATTTTCTCTGGTGGATAATCCTTAACTTCAGGAAGACATAGTTTCTCAATATTTCTCATGGTAATATCATCTACAATTCCACTCTTATTTAAATCCCTTACAGTATTCATTATTGAATTAGCTATAGACTCTCTCATTTTTGCACCTCAATGAAATCACCTTTTTGAATAGCTATTACTAATTGTTTTGATGTCAAGCTAAAAAGAAGTTTAGCAAATTCCTTAAGGGCATGTAATTCTTTTTTAGACAATGAAGATTTTTCATTTTTAGCAAACCCATGTATAAAAATTGCTCTATCTCCTTTTTTATAACAAACAATTGTCCTTCCACTTCCTCTCTTCCCTCTCCCTACAAATCGGACCCGTTTTTTATATAAATTGCCACCTAAATTAGCTTCGTATTTACCCTCTTGTAGTTCTCCCAGTGCTCGAAACAATTCGTCGTTATTAATATTATGTTTTGATGCCCATTTTGCAAATGTCCTTGTCATCAATCTGAACATAAATAAAACATAGCACTTGGTGATATGGTTGACAATGGCATTTTTTTCTAGGCTAACTCTTTACTGTTGAATAGCGATGAAGACAAAAGAACAGTTTTTATTTTGTACACTTAATCCCTGGGTCTTACCCAGCCAAAAGACAGAGACCTTGACTGAAAAAAGAAACTGTAGTAGCAAAGGGCCTTAAATTTTTTGAAACTTCATGTGAAAGGGTCATTTTAGAATTGGCTGAGATCAGATCGTTTTCTGGATATACATATAATCCTCAAAAGGTAGATATAGAAGATGTGTTGGCACCTCCCTATGATGTTGTCACCCAAGAGGAGAGGGAGCGCATCATAGCTAGTAGTCCCTATAATATCTTGAGACTAGAGCTCCCTGGCGAGGGGGTGCTTTCAGGTGGAGGGGCAGGCCTCATGGGCCTTCGTCACACGCTAGATCAGTGGATTAGAGAAGAGGTCCTCATACGCGACCCTGGCCAAAGCCTCTATCCATACGAGATCAGCTTTGACTTTATGGGTAGGAGGTATACGAGGTGGGGTCTCATATGCCTTTTGGGTGTAGAGCCTTGGGAAAAGAGGGTGATACTCCCCCATGAGAAGACCTTTAAGAAGGTGACCAAGGAGAGGCTCGAACTCTTAAAGACCGTGCGTGCCCAGTTTAGCCAGATATTCCTCCTCTCAAAGGAGAAACACTCCCTTGTGGAGCATATGAGAAACTCCCGAGGAGACTGCCTCTTGGAGGCGAGAGATCACCTGGATAATCTCCACAGGGTCTATAAGATAGAGGACAAAGAGATCATAGACGATATCTCAGCGCTCTTAAGTGATGAACCACTCTACATTGCCGATGGACACCACAGATACACCACTGCCATCACCTTCATGGAGGAGTGTGAACGAGAAGGGACCTTCTCTGGTGACCCATCTAGACCCCACAGGTATGTGATGGCCTATATTGTTGATACTACAGATCCTGGTCTACTCTGCCTCGCAACCCATAGATTGGTGAAGGCGGGGGGGCTTGGTATGGAAGGGATTATTGAAAGGTTAGATGGGTGCTTTGAGACCTTAAAGGAGCCGGTCCCCATAAACGGGCTCTCAGATGTGGAAAAGATTGCAGAAACCCTTGGGGATAGGCCAGGTTTTTTCTTGTTTCATAAGGGTAGTGGGCAAGCGGCCCTCATGGGTATCACCAGTGAGGGTATTACCAGGCTTACCGAGGCCGGGCTCAGGCCCCCACTTCTAGATCTTGATGTGGTATCAGTGGATGAACTGGCCATAAAGATGGCCTTTAATGAGTGTGCTGCCCATTTGAAGGACAAGGGCGTGCTTCGCTACGAGGCCATGGGTAGCGATCTCATAGAAGACATGGCCCATGACGAGGTCCTCTTCTTTGTAAGGCCAACCCCAGTGGAGGCAATGATAGAGGTGGCCCAAAGGGGCCTCATCATGCCCCACAAGGCCACCTATTTCTACCCAAAGATCCTAACTGGCACGATTATTAGGGAGCTCTAGTCTAGAAAGTACTTTAACCTGTCACGCCTTGAGGAGTGGCGTAACCTGTTGAGTGCCTTCTTTTCAATCTGCCTGATCCTCTCTCTCGACACATTGAAGCGCTTTCCGATCTCCTCCAGTGTGTATTCACCGTCTTCTCCTATGCCAAAGCGCAATCTGATGATCTTCTCCTCCCTAGGGCTCAGGGTTGCAAGGATGCTCTTTATCCTCTCTGTAAGCTCCCTGTCCTTCACTGTCTCATAGGGTGAGAGGGCATCTTGGTTCTCTATGAAGTCTCCCAATGTACTATCCTCATCACCCACTGGCGTCTCAAGAGAGACAGGTTCCCTGGATGCCTCCAGTATGGAGAGGATCTTCTCCATGGGAAGGCCTGTATGCTCGGAGATCTCTTGCGGCGTAGGTTCTCTCCCCAGTTCCTTTAAGAGGCTGTAGAAGGCCTTAAAGAACTGGCTCCTCAGTTCTAGGAAGTGGACCGGAAGCCTGATTGTCCTGGTCTTATCCAAGATGGCCCTGGTGATGGCCTGCCTGATCCACCAACTCGCATAGGTGGAGAACTTGTTCCCCTTTTTGTAGTCAAACCGAAAGACAGCGCGCATGAGGCCGAGGTTCCCCTCTTGGATCAGGTCTGCAAGGGACAGCCCCTGGTGCATATATCTCTTTGCAATGCTCACCACCAACCTGAGATTGGCATTGATCATCTCGTCTTTGGCAATCTCAATCTCTGCCTCTTTCTTCTTTACGTATTCGTAGAGTTCTTTAAAACTCTGATCCTCTGGGTGCAACTTATAGATGGTGGTAACTGCCTCGACGAGGTAATTGAGTTGTTGTTTCTTGGGCTTTAGAGAGGGGTCCCTCTTTCTCCACAGCCTTATCTGTTCCCTCAAGTCCTCTATCTCTGGGCACTTGGATGGGTGCTCAAATACTGCCTCAATTATGCCATTGAAGCCGTCTCGAATCACCTTGCTCAACTCCTCTTCCCGTTCTGGGGTGAGGAGCTCGAACTTGCCCATCTCGCGCAGATAGGTGGTGGTTATCTCCTCTGAGTCTGTAAAGCCACCAGTGTCCACAAAGACCTGTGGCTTTTCCTTTTCTTCCTCAGGTGGCTGTGGAGGCTTTGTCTCTATGGCCTCCCCCTCTTCTGCCATCTTGGATGCCTTGGTCTTACCGATGATGCTCTTTAAAGGGTGTTCAGGCCCTTCGGGCTCATCCATGATCTCTATCTCATGGGTGCAGAGATAGTCGAACACCTCTTCTATCTTCTCTGGGTCCTTTACATCCTCTGGCAATATCTCGTTGAGGAGCGAATAGGTCAGGCCGCCCTCTTTTCCAGCCTCTAATATGTCGAGGAGATAATCAGGCGTACTTTCGCTACTTGTTTTGTTTTGTTCTTTTGTGTTCATAGCACCTTCGTCCACTCAAAGGCTTTTTAATAGAATTCCTAAAAAGGCAAGGCCGAAATAATATAAACATCTTTTTTAGGATGCAAGACCTATTTGTTATTTTATGCATCTAGAATATATTGTAAACCATGAAATTAACGCCTCCATTGGGGCTTGCCCCCCTTGCTGGAATAACCCACAGGGCCTTCAGACGCTTAGTGGCAGAACTGGGAGGGGTCTCTCTCTTTTATACAGAGATGTTGAACTCAAGGATAATCTCCACCCAGAACCCATGGAAGGACCCATACTGTCTGGATGCATGCCTCGATCAACCGCTGGTGGCCCAAATAGTGGGAGGAGAGCCCGAGGTGATAGGCCGCGCAATAGAACGGCTTTCGCCCATGGGGTTCGATGCATTCGACATAAATATGGGGTGTCCGCAAAAGGCCATAATGAAGCACGGGTGGGGGGCATCTCTGTTGGGCAAGCCCGATGTGGCAAAGAGGATCGTGGCAAGGGCCAAACAGGCCACCACGAGGCCCATATTCGTGAAGCTCCGATCTCTGCCAGGGCACGACCTAGACGGGCTAGTAGCATTTGTGAAGGGACTGGTGGACGAGGGTGTTGATCTCATCGTATTACACCCAAGGAGCGTTGAAGATGGGTTTAAGAGGCCTGCCAAGTGGGAGGAGATCAGGGCCTTGAGAGAGGAGATAGATGTCCCTGTATATGGAAATGGAGATGTCTTTGGCCCCGACGATGCCCTAAAAATGATTCGTCATACCAGGGCAAATGGGGTCTTGATTGGACGCGGTGCAGTGGTGAGGCCCTGGCTCTTCTGGGAGATCGTACATGGGAGGAAGTGGCCAGGCGATCCACTCTGTGTACTCAAAAGATTTTTGTCTCTTTTGACCCTGTACTCCCCGCCTCCCTACAGAAGACGGCAATTTTTACTCTTTTTAGGCTGGTTTCTCAGGAACTGGGAACACCATCATCACCTCTTTAAGGTGGCAATGGGCGTTGATGATCCATTTGAGGCCACACACTTAATAGAGAAAGAGATCAGGATGCACGGCTTGAATCCAGTGAATACTCCTATATATTTTAAGATCTGAGGGTGAATGACATGATCAAGAAGGATCTTTATGAGATACTAGGTGTTAAACCAGATGCCTCCCAGGAGGAGATAAAAAAGGCCTATCGCCGCCTTGCTAGAAAGTATCACCCAGATGTAAATCCAGGTGATAAGGCAGCAGAGGAACGCTTTAAGGAGATAGGCGAGGCCTATGACATATTGAGTGATCCCAAGAAGCGAAAGGAGTACGACGAGCTCAGGGAGGCCGCCAAGGGTGTCCGCTTTACTACCAGCGACGGTACAAGCGCATACGATTTTAGCGACTATGAGGTGCGTTTTGGGAGTGACCTTGGCTCCATCTTTGAAGACCTCTTTGGTTTTGAGAGAGAGACTAGTGGAGTAAAAAGGCCCATTAAGGGTGAAGACCTCTTCTACAGACTGGCGATCGATCTTAGAGATGCCTGTCATGGGAGGACACTTGAGATTGAGGTACCAAGGGGAGGGACCAGTGAGCGTCTTAAGGTGACTATCCCAAAGGGCGTAGACGATGGTACTGTGATCCGTCTCGCTGGCAAGGGGGCACCAGGCTATAGGGGTGGCCCACCAGGTGATCTCTACATCGAACTCGAGATCAGGCCAGATGTAAGGTTTGAAAAAAGGGGCAGAGATATATATTATACCCTACCAATATCTATCTTTGACGCCATTAAAGGGGCCAAGGTAAAGGTACCTACCCTCTATGGGGATGTCATGGTGACTATCCCACCAGGATCTCAGTGTGGTCAGAAGCTCAGGCTAAAGGGCAAGGGGCTTCCCGCCTCTAAGGGCAAGAGGGCAGGTGATCAATATGTGGAGCTAAAGGTGATTGTCCCAAAGAAGGTTTCGGGAGAGGCCAGGAGGCTCCTAGACGAATTAGAGAGGATTTTACAAGAAAATCCGAGGGGAGAATGAACTATGACTCTAGATCGCATACCGTTTACCAAAGAGGGCTATGAGAGGCTTAAAAAGGAACTTGAGACCTTGGAGCGGGTGGAAAGGCCCAAAGTAGTAAAGGCCATTGAAGAGGCCAGGGCGCATGGAGATCTCTCCGAGAATGCAGAGTATCATGCTGCAAAAGAAAGGCAGGGTCAGCTTGAGGCCCGGATACAATATCTCCACTCACAGTTGAGCAAGGCGGATGTAATAGATTGTAGTAGCCAGAGCTGCGACAGGGTGGTGTTTGGCGTGAAGGTACGACTGGAGAACCTCGATTCTGGAGAAGAGGTAGTGTATCAGATCGTGGGTCCTGACGAATCAGACATAAACCAGGGCAAGATATCAGTGACCTCACCACTGGGACAGGCACTCATTGGCAAGGAAGAGGGTGACGAGGTAGAGGTAAATACACCCTCTGGCCTCAGGTATTATGAGGTTGTGGAGATATTCACGGGCTAGTCTCATAAAGATGTATACCGACCACTGTCAAGTGAGCCCCCGAGATGGGGGCTTTTTTTGTGGGGTGTAAAATATGGAGTTTGAGCGAGTTTTCATGGAAATGGCCTTTGTTGAAAGTTTAGTGTGTTTGATGTAACCGTTTATTTTTTTGAAGCTTTTTACGCTCCATAAAAAGAGACATGATAATAACAAGTTATCTTAACCTACCATACTTTTTTCTGTGATTACAGCACATTATCAAATTGTTGATAACCACACAAAAGATCCCCTTATTCTCATGTAATCCGGTTTGACAGTTATCTGCCCCCTGTATATAAACATAGCCGTAACTAAGCAGCCGTTTAATAAATTATAAAAAGATTTTCCTTCGAACAAATTTATTTTTCTCAAATCCTAGAGGAGGATCGGGTGGCATGCACAGCGCTGAAGAGGCCTGGATAGCACTTAAGGAAAAGCTCGCTCAAAAGTTGAGTGAAGGTAGCTACAGGATATGGATAAAACCCCTGGCCTTTGATGAATTTGATGGGGAGACCCTCTTTATAAAGTGTCCAAATCAATTCACTGCCGCCTGGGTGAGAGATCACTATCTTCCTCTTATACGCGAAGAATTGGGGCGGGATTTTGGTAGGTGTTCCATAAGATTGGTACCAGTAGAACAGGTGAAGGAGGGCAACAAGAGACAGTTGCACCTCCCAGAGTTTTCTCCCACAGAGATCCCTCGGCCCAAGTTCTGCCAGTGGTTCACGTTTGAGGAATTCGTCGTAGGGGAGTCCAACCAGTATGCCTATGAAGTATGTAGACGTGTTGCCAGTGGTGGGGGTGGCGGAGCAAGTAAGGGCGAGGTCATCTATCTCCAAGCAGATTCAGGTCTTGGAAAGAGCCACTTGGCCCAGGCCGTTGGTCACCACATCTACAAAAAATCACCGGGAAAGAGGCTCTGTTATCTAAATGCCAATGAATTCACCAACCAGGTGGTGAAGGCAGTGAAGGATGGGAGTATCGATGCCCTCAAAGATCGCTTCAGGCGTAGTGTTGACATACTCCTCCTAGAGGAAGTCCATGCCTTTTCTGGTAGAAACAGGACCCAGGTAGAGTTGGCATCCGCCCTAGACTACCTCCTTGACTCTGGTAAGGTAGTGCTCTTCACAAGCCCCAAGCTCCCAAGAGAGATCCCCAAGTTGGACGATAGACTCCGCAGCCGCCTGGATCTTGGTGTGATCACCTCTATCAATCCCCCAGACTACAATACCCGTGTCAAGATCATAGAGAGAAAGGCGAGGCGCCATGGTGTAACCCTGGCAAAAGAGCTGGTGGAATACATGGCCCACTTCTTGAGAGGTGACATTAGGAGGATCGAGGGGGCAGTCGTGGGGCTCGTCACAAAGGCCTCCATTCAGAGGCGTCCTTTAGACATGGAGCTTGCCAAAGAGGTACTCCAAGAGATGATGGGAGACCTCGAGCCACTAAGCTTAAAAAAGATCGTGCGCCTAGTGGTGAGGCACTTTAATGTCTCGCAGGAGGACCTCAGGTCTTCGTCTCGTAAGAAGAGTGTGACGCTCCCTAGGCAGATCGCCATGTATCTGGCCCGTGAGTACACAGATGCTACACTAGAGACCATAGGTAGGGAATTTAAAAGGGATCATGCAACAGTGGTCCATGCGGTTAAAAAGGTCCAAAGGGGTCTAAGGCAAAATAGCAAGATCAAGTACCAGGTGGAATTCTTGAAGGAGCAGCTAGAAAAGGAACGCTGGCGCTCCTGATCCCTACCACACCATAATCACCCTTCATGCTCTCTCGCACACAACAGAAGGCCCTTAAAAGGATTGTGGGAGAGGGGCGTTTTCTAACAGACGAGGCCGCAAGGAGTGTCTAT
>WGBU01000163.1 GCA_015494155.1 Deltaproteobacteria bacterium
AGGTCCATCCCCTTAAATATTGCGTCGAATACCCGTGGCCCTGGCTCTAGATCGCCATTTCTTATCCGGTCGAAGACGTTTTCAAGGGCATGGGCAAGGCCCGATGCCTTTAAAAACCCCATATACCCACAAGCCCCTTTTATGGAGTGCATGTGTCTAAAACACTCGTTCAATAGATCCACATCTCCTGGATTGTCTTCCAAGATAAGGAGGTCCTGTTCCATCTTGAGGATATGCTCTTGGATCTCTTCGAGAAACTCTCTCAGGTCTTCACTACTATATTCTTCCATTGTCCATCTCCATCATGTTGGAAAGAACCTCTCCAGTACCTGCTGGAAACCTTCTGCATCAAAGTGCCCCTCATCTAAGTCCAGGGCCTCTATGGCGATAACAGGATTTGGGTGGAGACAGGTCTTTGGGGCCTGGATGAGCAGGTGCCCCCCCAAGGATACCAGTTCCTCCAGCCCATCGGCCACCTGTGGATCAGTACCAGTGAGAACGAGTGTCAACAGCCTTGTCCCATACTCTCTCGCGCATGATACGAGAAAAGAACTGACACGTTCTATCCCATCACCCGCGCCCAAGCCCTTCCGGAACCTACCTTCTGTGAGCTCCCACGGGAATTCCCAGTTACTGATGTACATCTCTCCTGCACATACCCTCTGGCCATTGGAAGGGACTCGCGACCTAAGGCCCGAATGCCTATCAACATAGGTACACAGTGTCTCGATAAGGGCCTTGGCCATATCCTGAACCACCACAAAGGCGATCTTTTCTATATGATGGGCGGGTATTGCCCCAATGATCTTTTGGAGCTCTAGTATGCCGCCAAGCCCACCTAGTATCACCACCACTGCCTGTGCCTCCACTCCCAGTGTAGACTTGGCACACGGGATGCGCGGCCTCCTGGCGCGTCTCACCTGGTGGACCTTCAATTCTGGCACCACCGCTAATAGGCGCCTAAGACGCGACTCTATTTCGCCCCAATCCCCGTCTGGCCCTGGTTTTTTTAGGAAATCTACTGCCCCCAGCCTAAAAAAGTCCATTATCTCTTCGGCCTTGGACCGGTCTAGACCACTCACCAGGGCAACAGGTGCGGGGGATCGCACCATGATATGCATCAGGGTGACATCACCATCCATTACTGGCATGGATGCGTCCAGACAGACGAAGTCTGGTCGTTCATGCCTGATCTCGTCCAGGGCCTCCTTTCCATTTCGGGCCTCCAAGATGGAATGCTCTGGAGATATCTTGTGGATCACCCGCTTAAGGGCATTCAATGCCACCCGTGAATCATCCACCAGAAGGATTTTGAGTGCAGATGACTGGGCCTCTACCATGCTGCCACCTTCGCCCTTCCCCTCGTCTACCTGTCGCTGACCTTCAATGAGGAGGAAGTTCCAGGGCATATCGATGGTCCGCTGGTCAGACTTCCCCTGTAGGAGTTCAAAGACACCACTGGGCCATCCCATCATCTCGAAAAAGGCATCAACCCCCCGTTTCTTGGTGGTTTCTGCATGGACGATCTCACCCTTAGAAAAATATATTTTCCCAAGTTCATGGTCTGAGCGTATGACCATGACCCTGTCTGTACCCTCCAGGCAGGCCATCTGGATCACATCTGGTAGATTTATGCCCTTTATTTCGCCGTCAAATCCCACGCTTATCCCTCAATGATCCTTGATAACTCCTGATGGCTGACTGCCCTGGCCCCATTTGAAATCAGGTCTTCTACCATCTCGGGCACAAGACAGGCACCAGGATCGAGGGCGATGATCTGCCCCTTTTCTAGGCCCAGTCCATTCAAAAATCGCTCCAATATCACGCCTTCTCCGGAGAGTGCCACGACGGTCAGTTCCTCTGACCCGAGAGAATCTATCAAGAGCTCTATCTCATTAGAGAAGATCAAGGTCGCAGATACCTCTTTGGGGAGATTCGCCCCTCTATCACAATAGGCGGCCTTTAGCCCATATGATGCCCCCACATATCGTGAAAAACCCTCAAGACATGAACTAGGTACGTCGAGGAAAAAGTAGTATTTACCCTGGGGGTGTAGATTGGCCATGGACAACAGTTGAAGTACCGATGCATAGCCACCAGTCCCTCCCAGAAAGAGGAAGGCCCGCCCATGCCCAGAACTTGCTTGCCTCTGCCATGAGTCGGGCTGGATGCGCCTGTGCCCCAAGCGGATAAAACGGGCAGCCTGGACCTTCACCCTTGATGCACGCTTTACCTTTTCACAGAGCACCCTTTTTTCTGCCTCCAGTGCATCGGGCGAGTCCCCAGATGGCTTTTTGTAAAAGTCTACTGCCCCATATCTCAAGGCATCAAAGGTTATCCAAGAACCCTCTGAGGTATAACTGCTCACCATAAGTGTAGG
>WGBU01000164.1 GCA_015494155.1 Deltaproteobacteria bacterium
AGCCCTTCTGACTCCACATCCTGTTTCACCATCTGGACACCCTCAGGAGAATAGAGGTTGTCGTGGGTCTTGGCCACTGCTGCCCCTAGCTCCCCTGTGGCGAGTTCCACGAGCTTATCGACGTCTACTGCCTCCTTAATGCCATCTCCTGTAAATATGTAAACTCCGATCTTCTTTGACATTATCCTGCCCTCCTAACAATAGTCTGTACTGCCTTTAAGGCTGCGGCTGTTGCGCTTTGAGCTGATGAAACCACGTCTATGGGCCTCTTGGCACAACCACATGGGATTATTCCCTCCTGTGGCACCACAAAGCCGTCTTCATCGTACTGTATGCCTGGAATCTTCACTTTTGCCCCAGTGGGTTGCATCCCAGTGGCCAGGACTGCAAGGTCCACTTCCTGCTCGACCTTGCCGCCTCCGATGGTGTCTTCTGCCACCAAGACCACTGAACCAGGGCTTGATCCCTCTCTTACCTCTGCCACCTTTCCTTTGATGAACTTGACCTTCTCGTCTGCCTTCACCTTGGAATAGAAGTTTTCATACTTCCTGCCTGGTGAACGAATGTCTATATAGAAGACATAGACATCAGTATCTGGATACTGTTCACGTATGTATGTGATCTGCTTCAATGTGGCCATACAGCATATATAGGAGCAATAGGGCAGGTGATTCTCATCGCGCGAACCTGCACACTGGACAAAACCAATGCTCTTGGGGGCCTCGTTGTCTGAGGGCCTCAGGATCTTGCCGCCTGTGGGACCTGATGGTGAGGCCAAGCGCTCCATCATCATATTTGTGATTATGTTCTCATACTTACCAAAGCCAAGGTTGTCCATCTTAGTGGCATCATATGGATCCCAACCAGTTGCCACCACAATGGCGCCCACATTCAACTCAACAGTCTCTGGTTGCTGGGAGAGGTCCACGTGGCCTGAGGGCATGGCCTCTTGAATCACCTTTCCCTCGTCTGACTGTGCGATGGCAGGGTCCATCACACACTGGTTTGGAAAGGCCATTGGGTGAGGCATGTATATACCCTTCCTTGTATTCATGCCAAAATTGAATTCGTTTGGGGCCTCTGTCTTGGCTGCCTCTTCCCCAGGCTTACAGTTGAGACACTGGGGTGTGGTGTACTTGGGGTTGACCTTTACCTTGACCTTGTAATCTCCTGGCCCACCAGAGACCGATTCAACCTCTGATCGCGTGTAGAAGGTAATCCTCGGATTGGTGCGGATGCGCCTAAAATTGATTTCGAGCCCACACGTTGGTGGACACAGCTTTGGGAAATACTTGTTTAGCTGCGCTACGCGCCCTCCTAGGTAGTCCTCCCTTTCGACGATAGCTACGTCGTAACCCATCTCGGCGGCCTCACATGCAGCCGTAAGACCTGCAAAGCCGCCACCGATAACGAGAATCTTATCACTCATAAGCCCGCTCCTTTTTTCATTATTTGATATAAGCGTAGGTGTATTTATAGGCAGAACCTACACCTACACCTACACCTACATCAAGTTTTTATCAACATACAAAAAACCAGGCACCGCATCGCGCGGTGCCTGGATATTACCTACAATAGGTCCATTTGAGACCCCTGATTAGTCAGGAATGATCTGATGGCATGGCTTCTTCTCACAGGTCCACTCGCCGGTCTCTGGGTTGTACTTGGAGTTCACGAAGCACTTCCAGCCACCCTCTTCAAAGGTCCTGGAGTCTGCTTCCATGAAGTCTCCACGATAGTAGAAGCCAGGATACCTGGACTCTTCGCGGAACTGGATGTGACGGAGATGGTCCTCAACACACCAGATCCTGTGGAGGTTCTCCCATGCGCGGAGGAGCTCATGGAGACCACCAGCAGCCATCTTCTCGGAGTCTTCGCGGAGCCACTGGAGGTGCCTCATGGCGATCTCGAGGAGCTTACCGTTGGTCATGTAGTATGGTGACCAACCTCCACCGTACTCGTCGGTGTACTTCATCAAGCGCTCCATCATGTGGCGTGGCTTGATGTAGTTGGGGTTGACCATTTCGTGTGTGGTCTTCTGGTAATTCTCATAGTATACGGTGACGGGCTTGTAGATCTCTGCCTTGAGCTCGTCGGCGCTCTGCTTAATGGTCGGTGTGAAGTCTGCATTGTCCCTGATATAGCGGGCCATGGACTTGGCTGCAATACGACCCTCGGCATGGGAACCTGAGGAGAATTTGTGACCAGATGCACCCACACCGTCACCAGCGGTGAAGAGGCCGTTCACTGTGGTCATACGGTTGTAGCCCCACTTGTAGTCATCTGGTACCCAGTCCTCATTTGGACCGCTCACCCAGATGCCGCAGCAACCAGAGTGGGAACCAAGCATGTATGGCTCTGTGGGCATTATCTCGGAACCGACCTTCTCGGGCTCGATATTCATGGATGCCCAGAGGCCTGCCTGGCCGACTGACATGTCTAGGAAGTCTTCCCATGCCTCACTCTCGAGCTCTTTCCAGTACCTCTTGAGAGCCTTTTCATCCATACCCTCTGCCCTCTTCTCTTCCAAGAAGGCATTAAGGGCAGCAGCGGTATCCATGAAAATTGGACCGCGGCCTTCCTTCATCTCAAAGAGCATGAGGTGGTTACGGAGACAGGTTGGGATTATCGGGGCAGTACCGTAAGGTGCATACTTCTGTAGCTCCTTCTGGCATGCCTCGCTCTTGAGGTAATGCTCGCCATAGCCGTTGGTCACGGTTGCCTTGAAGAGTAGGAACCATGCACCCACTGGGCCGTATCCATCCTTAAAACGGGATGGGGTGAAGCGGTTCTCCATCATGGTCATCTCTGCACCCACCTGCATACACATGGTGTAGGTGGAACCTGCATTCCATACTGGATACCATGCACGGCCCTTACCTTCGTCTGTGGAACGTGGACGGAAGATGTTCACTGCACCACCGCAGGCCACGAGCATTGCCTTGGCCTTGAAGATGTGGACCTTGTTCTCGCGGACACTGAAGCCCACGGCACCTGCGATGGTGTTGGGCTTGTTGGCATCGAGCAAGAGCTTCACGATAAAGATACGCTCGAAAAGGTCATAGCCCTTTTCCTCGAGAGCTGCCTTGGCTGCCTCTGCCACGATGCACTTGTAGGACTCACCGTTGATCATGATCTGCCACTTACCTGTACGGACAGGCTTTCCACCCTCGGTAAGCTTTTTGCCTTCGTCACCCTTCTGCTTCCAGATGGGAAGTCCCCACTCCTCAAAGTGATGGACTGAGTCGTCTACGTGACGGCCAAGGTCGAAGATGAGGTCTTCACGGACAACGCCCATGAGGTCGTTCCTCACCATGCGGACGTAATCTGCTGGGGTGTTTTCACCGATGTAGGTGTTGATTGCTGAAAGACCCTGTGCAACAGCGCCTGAACGCTCAAGGGCTGCCTTGTCAACTAGGGCACAGGTCTGGCCGTCTTGCAGCCACTTTCCAATCTCCCATGCAGCACCGCAGGCTGCCATACCACCACCTACGATGAGGGCATCATACTCATGCTCCTCAACAGGAACCTTTGAAAGGTCTGGCTCTGCCAAAAGCTCCCAATTTGGTTTATTCGGAAGTGCCATTTTAAATCCTCCTTATTATAAAATTTTTATCTCTGAATTGTTTCCAGATTCCCCAACTCACCTAGTCCTTAGGAAAAGTCAGAGGGCTTGCAGGTGGCCCTGCTGTCTGCTGTCTCTGTAAAGAGAAGCTCGTTGTCCAACTGATCTGCTCCTGGGCTGGGCTTACCCTCGTATGGCTTAATAGAACCTTCGGGGGTGGTCCTGATGGGGAACTTGAAGCGCTTCATGTTTCCATTACGGAACTTGACTGTCCACATGATGGAGTCTGTACCGCGCATGGGTTGGACGTATCCGCCCATGGGAGCGATGTCTGCATAGTGGCGCACTTCAATAGCACCCTGGGGGCAGATCTTCACACAGCTGTAGCACTCCCAGCACTGATCTGGTTCCTGGTTGTAGGCCCTCATGGCATCCGGGTTAAGGACCATGAGGTCATTGGGGCAGATGTACATACATGCTGTCTTCTCCCCGCCTTTGCAACCGTCACATTTTTCCGGGTTGACAAAGCTTGGCATTTTACATACCTCCTATTCTTTTGATTTATTGACAAAAAAAAGCACAATGACCTTGGGCCATTGTGCTCGGTCCTCTAAAAAATAGCGTGGCGCTGTCCCAGGATGAATGGATATATAGTGAATCTGTCACCCTCATGTAACTCGGTTCCTACCCCCCGTGGGTTTATTGATTGACCTGTCGCCCCGTTTTTGTGAAAATTGGGACGCACTGAATCGCCACTCAGTGGCTTAAACTTATATTAAGACAAGGGAAAATTGTCAAGAGAAAAAAATTCACGTATTGTCAGTACATGACAGGAGCAATTTTGGCCGGCGGAAAGAGTTCTAGGTTTGGAGAGAACAAGGCACTTTTCCCAGTACGTGGGGTCCCTATGATTGAAAGGATAATAGATATTCTGAAAAAATACACTGAAGAACTATTCATAGTCTCCAACGAGAATTCTCTATACGAGAGATTTGGTCTTAAAATCGTAGGAGATGAGTTCCCAGGCCTGGGGCCCCTTGCCGGCCTACACGCTGCTCTAAAGGCCGCCTCCACAAAACAGGTATTACTCGTGGCCTGTGACATGCCCTTTTTAAGCGATGGTCTCGTGGCCCATCTGGTCACCCTTGGTAAGGAGCACCCCATGGTGGTCCCATATGGCCCCAAGGGCCCAGAGCCCCTACTGGCCATCTATCCCAAGGGTCTGATAGGGGCAATCGAAAAAAGGCTTCGCGCCAATAGACTCTCCATGAGGGGGCTTATAGAGGCACATCCCCACAAGAGGCTATCTTTAAAAGGGCTCCCCCCAAAACTCTATCCAGAGGTCTCGACACTCAACATTAATACCAAAAAAGAACTTGAAAAAGCCCTCTCTTTGTATGATAAATGCGTCTCCAACAAGACTCCCTAAATGGAAGGTGAATCATGGCCTTAAAAAACCTGGAAAAGAGGGTGGATCAGGCCCTCAAAAAGAACAAACCTGGAAGCGCAGTACAGCCAGTCCGCCTTGAACGGGACAGTGAGTTCCAATTCAAGTGCTATCCTGGCGTGTCCTGCTTCACCAAGTGTTGCAGGAATATGAATATCATCCTCACCCCATATGACATTATAAGGATGAAAAACCGCCTTGGTCTTACCTCTGACCTCTTCCTCAGGCTCTATACAGAACCAGAGCTCCTTGGGATCACGGGCATTCCTGTGGCGAGGCTCAAGATGATGGAAGAAAGGGGCGGCAAGTGCCCATTTGTCACGCCAGAAGGGTGCCAGATCTACACAGACAGGCCTGTATCGTGCCGCTACTACCCCATTGGAATCGCAAGCCTCAGACAGCAAGAGGCCCACGCAGGGGAAGAGGAGGAGTTTTTCTTTGTAGTCAAGGAGGAGCACTGCAAAGGCTTTGAAGAGCCTGTAACCTGGACAGTGGATTCTTGGCGTGCTGACCAAGAGGCAGACCTCTACGACTCCATGAACAGGGGGTGGCTCGAACTCATACTCAGAAAACGATCCTTTGGCGAAGAGACAGAGATGCCCCCCAGGGCAAGGGAGCTCTTCTATATGGTCACCACCAACATGGAGAGGTTCAGGAAGTTCATATTCGAGAGCCGATTCTTAGAGACCTACATTGTGAAAGAAGAGGTCTTGAAGAAGATCCTTGAAGACGATGTGGAACTAATGCAGTTTGGGTTCGAATATCTAAAGGTGGCGGTCTTTGGGGCCGAGTCAGAGGCATTGAAGCTCAAAAAAGAGATATTGGATAAGACCGTAAAACAGATCATTAAACGGAGGAAAAAGAGACAGAGGAGGCTTCAGAAGCTCATGAAGGGGCGCAAATAGAAGATGCGGCCATGACCATTGGTCTAAGCCATATCTCATTCACATATCCAGGTGAAAAGCGGCCTATCTTTGAAGACCTCACCTTCCAGCTCAAAGGCCCTGGCTTCTTCTCGCTCTTTGGCCTCTCTGGGGCAGGGAAATCCACCCTAGCACAGATTCTCGCTGGACTACTTCAGCCATCTGGTGGTAGACGTGTGTTGCCCAAACCTAGGCCAGAGGTCCTCTATACACATAATGGTGAGAGGTTGCCCGTCTGGGAGGATTGCTGGCAACATCTAAAGTCCGTTACCCCGCCCAATTGCCAGAGGCTGTTGGACGAATTCCTAAAGACCGCCCTTCATGGAGTGGACCTTGGGGTACGCTTTCGCGAGCTTTCCCTGGGCCAGAAAAACAGGGTCAATATGGCCCGCTATATCGTGCAGGACTTTGATTGTCTCATAATAGACGAGGCCCTGGCCAATGTAGATGAACCCACAAGGGAGTCTATACTGAAATTTCTAAAGGAGAGTTTTCCCCAAAGGACATTTCTCTACATAAGCCACAATATTGTAGAAGTGGCCAGGTTCTCTAAGGTGATATATGTACTCACCTCCCACAGAGACCACACCCCATCCATGATAAAAGAGGTGGAGGGGCTTGATGAAGCACCAGATGGAGGCACCAAGCCAAGCCTAATAAGGGAAAGAGGGCTTAAAATATTGGAGATGGCATCTAGTTAGAAAAAAATGGCATTTTTTGAGCGCATTTTTCAGTTCGTTATCATCTTCGTACTATTTCTCCTCATCCTCTATGGGGTAAAATATGCATTCCACATCTCAGACTATGTGATCCCAGGGGTGAACGAGCTCGTTGGCGAGACCAGGGCTGTTTCCATGGGTTATGGGGAGGCTACTCTAAACACCTTTCTTGTGGCAGTCATAGGGCACATCTCTTCCATATTTCTGGCAATCTCTGTGGGGAGCCTATCTAGCCTCAAGTCTTGGGCAGGACGCCTTGCGAAGACCACCTCATACAACCTTCAGGCCTATCCTGTGGTGGCCGTAAGCCCTATTATATTCATCTTCTTTGGAGACGGCATTGCATCCCGCATACTCATTGCAAGCCTCATATGTTATTTCCCACTCCTCTTGAGCTTTATAGGGATCTTTTCAACCCCAGTCCCTGAGGTGGAGCACTTTTTTTCTATGACGCGACGGCTTACGCGACCCCTCATGTTCAAGATCCGTACAGTGGAAAATCTGGACAAGGTCATAACAGTGGTAGTTGGAAGTGGCACCCTTGCCATGGTAGGCACTATTGTGGCAGAGTTCCTTGCTGCCACCAATGGGATCGGCTACCAGATCAGAAAGGCACTCTATCAGAGCAATCTCTCGAGGATACTCATCGCCCTATTCATGATCGGCCTCGTCTCCTCCCTCTATCTCGCCCTCCTTGAAACCATTGGAAAGGGGATTAAAAAGAGGATAACTGGAGGGGAGGTCTAACCACCTATGAAAATGATGCGACATTTCTCTACAGGGCATCTCATTCTAGCCATACTGTTAATTGCCCTCTCTCTTCTCGCCCCCCTCATATTGGAGGGCTGTGGAAAGACCCAAAAGAAGGATACAAAGGGTCAGCCCCAGCACTACACCATCCGTCTAAAATGGCTCTTCAATGCAAGCACCCTGGGCGAGATCTGGGGGGTCGAAAAGGGGGTCTTTAGGAGGTACGGCCTTCAAATAGACCTCAAAGAGGGCGGGGCAGAGACAGACGCCCTTACTGAGCTAGAGCTCGGGAGGGTGGATTTTGGGGTCGCATCAGCAGATCAGATCATAAGGGCTGCATCTAAAGGCGCTACCCCAAAGGTACTTTTGCAGATTTTTCAAAAAAACCCCCTCCAATGGATATACATCAAAGAGCGGCTCCACATTGCCCAGCCAAGAGACCTCGTAGGCAAGACTGTGGGCATAACATTTGGTGGGAATGACGAAACCATCTTTAAGGCCATAATGGCTGAATATGGCATTGAGAAGGGCGACCTCACCCTCTATGCAGTACA
>WGBU01000165.1 GCA_015494155.1 Deltaproteobacteria bacterium
CCAAGCTCCAGGCACTGGTTGAAGCCACGTTCCCTCAATCTCCTAACTGAAAGGGGCATTGGAACAATGATGTCAAAGGTAGGGAGGGGGGATTGAGAGAGGATCGGTAGTCCCAGGTAGGCGAGTGCCCTTATGGCGCTCGTCTTTTTTGAAAACTTGAGGGCATGGATGAGCTCGCGTATGGTGTCTGAATAGAAAAAGAGCGATCTTGCCCCATCCCATGGTGGCCGCCTTGTGAGGCACTTTCCACAGGTGTGGTTTTCACCGCCTTTGGCATCAAAGGGTCTTCCGCAAAGTGGGCAATATGGTGGTGTGATGGGTTTTGAGGCCCCTTTGCATGAGCTGCAAAGGGGCCCCTTTGCATCGATCCCAAGGTATGAGCGACACAGCGTGCACCTTGGGGGCCAAAGTAGATTTAGTAACCAGTGGGTTGGCCTAGCTATCCATGGACTCCACAATCGACTGTGCAAACTCTGAACACTTCACCTCAACAGCGCCTTCGATCTGGCGGGCGAGGTCGTAGGTAACGCGTTTTTTTGCTATGGCTGCCTCTAGGGCCCTGTGCACCAGGTCCTTAGACTTGCGCCAGCCCAGATACTCCAGCATCATTGCCCCCGAGAGGATGAGTGACCCAGGGTTTACCTTGTCGAGACCTGCGTATTTTGGGGCAGTGCCGTGGGTGGCCTCGAACAGGGCGTAGCCATCACCTATGTTTGCCCCTGGTGCCATACCTAGCCCACCAACCTGTGCTGCAAGGGCATCACTCATGTAGTCCCCATTTAGGTTAGGGAGTGCGAGGACGTCGTACTCCCTAGGACGTAACAACACCTGCTGGAACATTGCATCTGCAATGCGATCCTTAATGACGATCTTTCCCTCAGGGACCTTACCATCGAACCTCTCCCAGAGTTCTGCCTCTGAGATCACGGTGTCTGAAAACTCCTCCTTTGCAAGCTCGTAGCCCCAGTTCCTGAATGCACCCTCTGTGTATTTCATGATGTTCCCCTTGTGGACGAGGGTCACACTGGAACGGTTGTTTTCAAGGGCATAGTTGATGGCCTTTCTCACAAGCCGTTTTGTACCGAATATGCTGATGGGCTTTATGCCAATTCCAGAGTCCTCCCTTATTGATACGCCCATGGTGTTATTGAGAAACTCGATCACCTTCTTTGCCTCGTCGCTCCCCTGTGGCCACTCGATCCCTGCATAGACGTCTTCTGTGTTCTCCCTGAATATCACCATGTCCACGTCTTCTGGACGCTTTACAGGGCTTGGCACGCCCTTGAAGTATCTCACGGGTCGGACACATGCGTAAAGGTCGAGCTCTTGTCTCAGGGTGACGTTGAGGCTTCGGATCCCTTCTCCCACTGGTGTTGTGAGAGGCCCTTTAATGGCCACAACATATTCCCTTATGGCATCTAGTGTCTCTTGCGGGAGCCACTGGCCTGTCCGATCCTTTGCCTTCTCCCCTGCGAATATTTCCTTCCAAAAGATCTTGCGTTCTCCGTTATAGGCCTTTTCCACTGCAGCATCCAGGACCATCTGCGTTGCACGCCATATGTCTGGCCCTATGCCATCTCCTTCTATGAATGGGATGATAGGGCTGTTGGGACACTTGATAGTGCCATCTGGATTGAGGGTGATCTTTTTTGCCTCCATAAGCGCCTTCTCCTTGAAAAAAATTTTTGTGAAACTATAACATCCATTCTAGTAAGTCAATTCAAATCTGGGTTCATTTGCCAGGCCACTTGTAGCACAATGGGTGGTAAGTAATGCTGGAGGGGCGGAGACAAAATTTTAGTTAATCTTTCCTTTCTCTTGGTCGATAAAAGCTAGAGAATAGTTTGAGAAAGAGGAGCGGTTGACTTTATGGGATTAAAAGGGCGTTTCTTCACTTTATTGTGTATAATTGGGGTGATTTCTATTCTAATAATAAGTGGAGCAAGCTATCTTTTGGCCATAAAAAATGCAAAAGAAGAGGCCCGGAGAAAGGTAGAACTGCTCTTTTACTATCAGAAGGCATGTCTAGACTATTTTCGTGAGGTCCAGGCCCCCCTTGTTACAGAACTCGTGGAAAAGGATAGGTTTTATCCAGAACTCATGTCTGAGTTCGCAGCCTCTCGATTGATACATGAAAAGTTCGAGGCCTATCTCCCAGGGTTTAAGGTAAAGTATGCAAGTCTCAATCCGTTGAACAAAAAAAATCTAGCAGATGCCAGAGAACGGGAACTGATCCAATCTCTGAGCGGTGAGGGGGCAGGGCAAAGGCTTCAAGGTTTTTTCACGGAAAATGGTCACAGGTTTTATTTTTGGGCCCAGGGACTAGTGGTGAAAAAAGAGTGTCTTAGGTGCCACGGCGATCCTGTCAATGCGCCCAAGGACCAGGTAGAGGTATATGGTTCCAGCCACGGTTATGGATGGAAGGTGGGGGATATGGCCGGTGCATTTTTTGTATATCTCCCAATGGATGAGATCTTTAGAGATGCAACGATGTTGGGGCTCCAGGTATTTGGCGTTGGGGCTGTCATGTTGTTGTTCCTCATCGTCTCTATTGGCGTGTTTCTGAACAGTGCAGTGGTACGACCCATTTTGAAGTTAAGCGCCCAGGCAGAGCGGATTAGTATGGGAGAGTCACTTGATGAGAAAGTGGCGTATGAAAGGGATGACGAGATAGGTATGTTGGCAAAGGCGATCAATAGGCTGCGGATCAGTATAGTGAAGATGCAAAAGATGCTACAGGGGTAGTGTTATGAAAGAGATATTTCACAAGCCGATTATCCTTTTAATTTTTACTGCTTTTACATTTTTCCTATGGGGAAGAGGGCTATCAGTGGGTGAAACCGCGTGTGAGTATGCTCTGGAAGAGACCCTAAAGGTCACCTCCCTCTTAAAGAAAAAGGAGCAATTGGAGGGCCTGGTCAAGCGATGTGAGGGCGATCCAGAGGTGAATTATCAATATGCCTATACCCTTGAACGACTTAGACGCTACGAAGATGCAGCCCGCTTCTACAAGAGGGCCACAGAGCTTAGGCCCGAGAAGGCAAAATACTATTTTGGACTTGGTGATGTATATAGGGTCCTGGGTATGTACAAGGAGGCACTCAGTGCCTATGAAGAAGGGCTCAGGCGTTCACAGGGTAATAGAAGGGTAGAGCGATACGTGAACGAGTTGCGACAGAAGGTGAAAGAATCCCATGAAGAAGAGTATGCCAAAGAGACGGTCATTGAGGAGGAACAAAGGCCTGGTTTAGAATCGAAGGGTGTTAAGAGATCCTCAGTCACCCTCTCATTCGAACAGCCCTATAGTGGAAGAATTGCCCTGTCAAGGCTATTGAATCAGATGATCAAGACACAAAATGTCGATGCTCTCATGGGAAAACAGGCTTTAAAGGAGCTTACTAGGAGGAAGGCCTTAGATGAAAGATATTTCATTGGACCACAAGTCAGGTAGGGATACGAGATACATTCTTCTGCCCAGTATTGTCCTTGTCTGGGTATTTTTCGCCATCACTAGTCTAATACCTTCCCATGCCCTTGCAGGCTGTATAAAGGGTGATTGTGAGGAGGGTTATGGGGAGTACGTCTATCAGAACAGCAAGTATATGGGGGAATTTCACAATGGTCGTCGCCATGGTAAGGGAAAGAGGATCTATAACGATGGTTC
>WGBU01000166.1 GCA_015494155.1 Deltaproteobacteria bacterium
ACGACATAAACGGTGGTGTGGTGAGCAGGAAAAGGGCCCAGGAGGGCACCCCATTTAAGGGCCTCGATGAACTCGACGAGGACGAATTGGAAGTGCCCACATTTTTGAGGAAAAAGGCAGATTAAGGGCCCCCTCCCGCCAGTCGTCTTAGACCGCCTTTTCTATGTATTCGCAGAGGGAGTTGGCCACCTCAGATATGAGGTCGTGGTCATCTCCTTCCACCATCACCCTTATGACGGGCTCTGTGCCAGAAGGCCTTATGAGGATACGCCCCCTCCCCTTCAGTTCATCCTCGTATCGAGCCACCAATTCTTCCAGACCTGGTATTTCGTGTATTGCCTTCTTCTCTTTCACATGAACGTTCTTGAGTACCTGTGGAAATTGCTCCATGATCTTCGCCAGTTCTGAAAGTGGTCTTTCGGTGTATTTCATCACAGAGAGTACTTGAAGGGCTGCGAGTATCCCATCGCCAGTGGTGATGTGGTCCATAAAGATGAGGTGACCGCTCTGTTCACCACCAAAGTTGTACCCATTCTTCCTCATCTCCTCTACTACGTACCTATCACCCACCTTGGTCCTCACAAGCCTTACACCAAAGGACTCGAGTGCTATCTCTAGCCCCATATTGCTCATCACTGTGGCCACCACAGTGTTGGCCCGAAGGGCATCCCTCTCCATCAAGTGTTTGGCACAAATGGCCATTATGCAGTCTCCGTTTACTGTCTTACCCTTCTCATCCACGATCATTACCCTGTCTCCATCGCCATCAAAGGCAATGCCGAGGTCAGCGCCATACTCACGCACTGCACTCTTCAAGGGTCCAAGGCAAAGCGCTCCACAGCCCTCATTTATATTTGTGCCATTGGGAGTGACCCCAAGCTTTATCACATGGGCACCCAGTTCCTCAAAGACCTGCGGTGCAACCCTATAGGTTGCACCATTTGCACAGTCGAGGACTATTTTTATGCCGTCTAGGGTCTGCTCCCTGGGAAACGTATTTTTCAAAAATACGATGTAACGCCCTGGGGCATCGTCTATCCTAAATGCCTTCCCCACATCTGCACCTGTGGGCCTAGAACAACTAGTTGAAATGGATTGGGCGTGCGACGTCCTGGCCGAATCCTCAAGCCTCCAGATCACCCTCTCGATCTCATCTTCCATCTCGTCTGGTAGCTTAAAACCGTCGCTTGAAAAGATCTTTATGCCATTGTCCTCAAAGGGATTGTGAGACGCAGATATCACAACCCCTGCATCCGCCCTCATGCTGTTGGTCAAGAAGGCGATGGCAGGGGTGGGCATGGGCCCCACCAAAAGGGCATCTACCCCCATGGAACATATGCCTGAAACAAGTGCATTCTCAAACATATAGCCAGATATCCTCGTGTCCTTGCCAATGAGGATCTTTCTGTGTCGTGTACTATCTCCCCTAAACAGACACGCCACTGCCTGGCCGATCCTAAGGGCCACATCCACCGTCATGGGATATACATTGGCCTTGCCCCTTACCCCATCTGTACCAAACAACCTTGCCATACCACTACCTCCTCCTAAGGCATTTTTGACCGTTGTTCGCTGGTCTTATTGCCAGACACTGTGACTGTGATCTTTTCAGGAATCATCTTCTTTAGCGTGTATCCCTTGGGCACTGTGATCTCTGGTAAAACCTTATGACGCCCTGGCTCAAGGGTGCGTGAGTCTATCTCTACGAGGATATCCCTTGGCTCTAGTCTCCGAAGGCCCACTTTTGGCCCCTTCAATATGGCTGAAACCACCTTGGGCCAGAACCTGAACTTCTTGTTACCACGGGCAAGCACTGGTATGTGTGTGATACGACGTTCACCAGAAACAGGTGCGATCTTCACTATGACCTTGACCGACCCAGTGTCCACTGGACTGATGTGGAGGTTGTCGAGATCGAGGGCCACTGTCTGTTCAATGGTGGAGGTGGCCCCCTCTATGTCCACAGGAAGTGTCTTCAACACCTTAAGATCCTTTAACTCCTTCTCAGGGCCAACCACTACGAGTTCAGATGGTGTCACAATAGTGGATACCACCTTAAAGTCCTTGTTTGGCTTACCTATAATGACAGGTTTGACCAAGACACGTTTTCGGAGCACATGGTCCAGTACGATCTCTATGTTTTGTGGGTTGATCCTGAGCACCCTGATCCCGGTAGGAAGCGGGATACTGTCTGGGGTGATGTGCACGAGGAGTTTTCCTGGGATGGAGCCCTTGAGGTCAATCACACGGCTGATCCCCTGGGTAGCCACCGCCCGAATGAGGCTCCTCGGCCCATAGACCCTCACGTCAATGGCAGAGGGAATGTCATTGGCTACCACGAGATTAGATGGGATATTCACCAATTCCACTGGAATGGATATGGTGATCTCGGCCTTCTCCTCGCCCACTACAAAGAACCAGAGCATTATTGCGAAGGCCAAAGAAAGGATCTTGATCCCTAAATTTTTGGTCATCCCAAAAGCTTCCTCCTCCACCAGGGCCTATCGTTCTCCTCCACAGAGAACGCATTGTGAAGGATGCGCCTCAGGGTCCCTGCGTCGACATTTCGTGTAAGCTTTCCATTCATGGCAACGGATATTGCCCCGGTCTCTTCTGAGACCACTACTGCCACTGCATCGGTCTGTTCAGTTATGCCGATGGCTGCCCTGTGGCGAGTCCCCAACTCCCTATCTATGTATGGGCTCGTAGAAAGGGGCAAGACACACCCCGCCACTGTGAGCTTACCCTTCTGGATTATCACTGCGCCATCGTGTAATGGGCTGTTTTTATTGAAGATAGATTCTAGAAGTGGCTTTGAGACCTCGGCATCCAGCTTTACACCCGAGTCTATGTGATCCTTTAGGCCAACGCGGCGTTCCATGACGATGAGTGCCCCTGTCTTGGTCTCGCTCAGGGCAGAGGCGGCCTTGGCGATCTCCTCCAGGGTATGAAATGTCTTTATCCTCATCCGGATGAATGGTGTCTGCCCCATCTGTGTAAGGGCGCGTCGTATATCGTCTTGAAAGATGATCACAATGAGGAGGAAGAGGGAGCTGAGGATGGTGCCCAGTAACCAGTGCAGCGTGTAGAGCTGGAGCCACCTTGCCGCAAAATAGACCATAGTTATAAGGGCCAGTCCTGCGGCCATCTGCACTGCCCTGGTACCGCGGATGAGCAGTATGACCCTGTATATTATGTAGGCTACTACCAGTATGTCTACTATGTCTTGCCATCTCAGTACTGGTATATAGCCCTGAATTAGTTCGAACATCCCCTGCTGAATCCCTGGTATGCTGAATTGGATCGTACATGGGCGCTTATAGATGAAATCACCTGTAGTGCCTGTTTTGTCCACTCCACATTGTGCACCCTCACTATGTTGGCCCCCTGGAGCACAGACCAGATGAGTGCACTCAACGATGGGACATCACGCCTGGCAGGCTCTTCTATACCCGTTATCTGGCCTAAAAATGACTTCCGCGAAATCCCAATCAATATAGGTGCACCGAACCGTTTAAAAAAACTAAGGTTCGCAATGAGATCGAGATTGTCTTCAAGCCTTTTTCCAAAGCCTATCCCTGGGTCTATAATGATTTGCTCCTTTGGTATCCCGAGCCCCTGGCAAAAGGCTACCCTCTCACCTAGAAAGTCACCGATCTCCTTTAGGCAATTCTTATAATGCGGGGCGACCTGCATGTCCTTAGGGGACCCAAGCATGTGCATAACACACACCATACATTTAAATTCCTCTACTACCTCTGCCATCTTGGGGTCGGCTCTGAGGGCGCTCACATCGTTTACAATGTCAGCCCCTTCTAAGAGTGCCTGGCGCGCAACCTCTGCCTTTTGTGTATCCACCGATATCAACTTATCGGTCTTTTTCCTGAGTTTCTTAACTACAGGGATGACCCGTTTGAGCTCTTCTTCAAGTGGGACTGGCTCTGAAAAAGGCCTTGTGGATTCCCCACCTATATCAAGGATATCAGCCCCTTGTTCTAAAAGTTCCAGCCCATGGGCCACTGCCTTGTCCGTTTCAAAAAACAACCCACCATCTGAAAAGGAGTCGGGGGTGCAGTTGACCACCCCCATTATGTAGACCTGGCCTGGTGTGAACACTATGCCTTGACGCACCGTTGCATTATCTCGTCGATGTCTTTGGCATCAAGGGTCTCTTTTTCCAAGAG
>WGBU01000167.1 GCA_015494155.1 Deltaproteobacteria bacterium
ATGGCTGGTAGTGAATGGTCGTGAATTGGGGAAAAAAAGGCCAGTTGTGCACCATTTTTCTCGAGCTGGGAGAGATTTTCCTCATAATAGAAGGAAAATGCCTCATCTCTGGGAATGCCTATGGTAACGGGGGCGCCACAAATTTCGCCATTGACATCACTTGGCCCTTGCCATGCTGTATGGAGAGGTGGCTCCTCTGAAATCTCTATAAGGGCATCGAGGTCCAAGGATCGCTCCACGTGTCCTATGATTGCGTCCACGAGGCCGCGCTCTAAAGAGATGTCGTGTGCAGTAAAAAGGCCCAAGTGGCGAGATGGAATCGAGATATCAGGTGTCCGCTCAAGGGCGCCAATTACCTTTATACCGGGGAATTCCTCTTCAACAATCCTCTTCAGATACTCGCCATGGCCCTTAGAGCCCACCCCATTAAATATTACACCCTTTATCACAAGATCCAGATCAAATTCCAAAAATCCCTTTATGATGGGCAAGATGGAACGCGCCACTCCACGGCAACCAACCACCAACACCACAGGTATGCCGAGCAACTTGGCTAGATGGGCGGTTGAGCCGAGTTCACCATGGTCGAGCACCCCGTCAAAGAGCCCCATCACCCCTTCTACTAGGGCTAAGTCTTTGGGGTCAGAATAGTCAAAAAAGACCCGCCTTATCTCATCCTCTTCCATGATCCAAGTGTCCAGGTTGTGGCTAGGAGTCTTTCCTCCAGAAAAGAGCCGGTGGAGACCTGGATCAATGAAGTCTGGACCTGCCTTAAATGGTTGTACCTTGAGGCCCCGCCTGGTGAGGGCACCAATGATGCCAAGGGTGATAGTGGTCTTTCCTACGCCACTTTGGGTACCAGCTATAATTAGGGACCTTGCCATACCAAAAAGCCAATGCCTAGTTTTTACTTGAGACCTGGGGCGCACCCAGACGAGATAGCATCTCTTGCAAAGCCTCCATCGCCTTTACGATATTGGGAGTAGGCCTCGAATATAGCTCCTCTGGTACTATACGCCACCTTCCCTCCCTTATCGCCCTTATTACCTTAAAGTTTGGGCGATCCACTGGGTTGCCTGGGGACCTATTCATTGGCCCCTTCTGGATGAGATAGAGGTCTGGATCGCACTCTATAACGGCCTCTATGTTCGGACGAACGAACTTCTTTTTCACACTGGCAAAACAGTTCTCACCGCCTGCAATCTCTATTATCTGAGAGACTATATTTGTGCCCCCAGCACCAAGCAAGTTGGGGTAGCGGACCTCAAAAAAGACCTTTGGCCTCCGCCTCCACTTTTCAGACCTTTTTCGAATCGCCTCTATCTCTCCCTTCATATGGGAGACTAGCGCCTGTGCCCTTCCTTCGCACCCCATGAGCCTTCCCAGGCGCAATATGGCACTATAGAGCCCCTCTAATGAATTCATGTCGAATACCACCACGTTCAAACCCTGTCGTTCCAGGGCCTTTACTGGCTCAAGGGCCCGCTTCCTACCCATATTCTGTACGATGAGATCAGGACTGAGGGAGAGGACCAGCTCTATGTTGGGCCTCATGTGCGTACCAATCACTGGTAGTGTGGTTATGGAAGGGGGGCTTTCGTCTGCCTTGGTCCGCGCAATGATCCTTTGTTCTTCGCCCAAGGCGGCAATAATCTCATTAAATGCCCCATAGAGGGCGATTATGCGTTTTGCAGGGTGATCCAGTCGGATCTCTTTGCCGCGATCATCCCTAATGGATATGGTATTTGCACCCTGGGGGGCAGTAGCATACCCCCGCATGGGCGCAAAAAATGGTATGGCCACTAAAAGCACGGCCCATAGGGCCAGTGTCTTAAAATTCCACTGCCATCTGGCCATACATGAGGTCTCGGTCGTCTCGTGATTCAACGTCATGGTCATGATACTCGTCGTGTAAATAGCCTAGTGAAAATGTCACTCCTTCAAAGAGTGTCTGGTTGAAATTGACACCAAAGCGGGATTCAGGCAGGGCGAGTCCCTCTGTATCGTGGGAGCCTGCCCATTTAAAGGCAATCTCAAGCTCCTTCCACCAGTTGTATGTGAAGCCGGCCTCTAGATTCCACACATAGGGCCTTGCCCCTGTGTGACCAGATGAGAGCACCTCTTCTGAGAAGGCCTCTGTTGCCCCCATGTACTCTGCTTCGAGAAAGAGGCCGCAATGTTCCATGTGGAGATAAAAGTCCATTCCACCAACATAGTCGTCCACTGTATCGCCTATCATATCGGACACATAGTCTGAATCTGCCAGATTTGATATGTATGATGCGCCAACGATGAAATCGACACAGGACTCCTCTTTGTGTTGATACTTTTCACCACGTTTGTAGAAGTTTAACTGGGAAAAGTCAAAACCATATTTGAAGTTTATGTCGAATCCATAGCTCTCGATCTTATTTTCGTCTTCCCCTTCTTCCTCCACATCACCATTGAACACATAGGTGGATATGAAGAGTCCGCCATTGGAGTATTGGAGGACTGCGGCCTTCTCATTGGTCTCTCCGAGGAGGAGTGTGAGGGGTGAGTCAATCAGGGGGTCATCGGGGAAATAAGTAAAGAGTCCACCAAAGGGCACATAGATCTTACCCAGTGTAAGGGTAAAGGGTTCTTGATCGTTTCCAATGACGACAGACGCAGAGTCAACGTCAAAGCTATTTTCATCTGAGGTAAATGTCGGGTCTTCGTAGAGCAAGACCCCTGTAACGTCTACCCAGTTATTTAGCTTTGCGGAAAAGTCTAGCTCTACTGTAGTCATGGCGAGATCGCTCTCGTCCACATCATCGCCATGTTTATAAGAGGTGTTCTTATAGGCCCCTCCAAATTCCAAGAGCCCAGAAAGCTTCACCCTCTTTTGGGCCTCGCTCAGAAAACCAGAGGCCCCGCTCTCGCCTTCTCCCTGAGGCTCGGCCATCTTTTCGACTCCCTCCCTGGCCTTTAGATGGTTGAGTTCCTCTTCCACCCTTTTGAGCCTCTCTGTGAGGGCCTTGTTCTGCTCCATCAAGGCCCTGATCTCGGCCTTGAGGTCATCGTAGGTCTCGGCCTGGACAGGGCCCAGGGCAAAAAAAGTAGCCCACAGAAGCAACAGACAAAAGAGTAAAACCTTCTTCATAAAGATACCTCCTCTCTTTTTTGGATGGATACGATAACATGTTTTTTAAAATAGTGCTACTTCCTCCTCTCCCTTACTCACAAAAGGCCTTATAGATCCCTTAAGGCCTGTTTGATGTGCTCTTTTATGATTTCAACGGTGATGGGATAAAAACCCAGCCCTTTGTAATAGGTGGAACCCTTGATGGAGATCGTGGGGGCATCCACAGTCTTGCCCGCCTTTCTGAGCTCAACAGCCCAGGACGGTTCCCCCTCGTCGCCTGGCTCTTCTCCCATAATGTCGTTCATCACATGGTCTCCTGCCACGAGCATTATTGGTATGATGCGGACGTGTTTCCCAGGATATGCCTTGGCCCTATTGAGGGCATCTTCTCTAGAGGGTATCCCCTCTACGCTCCCCAGAAAACAGTTCTCGAATCTTGAACTCAGCAACCTATCCAGTGCAAGGTATACGGCAGTGGAAGGTGCAGCGTAGGTATTGGGGCTACCATGACCTGCAAGCACTGCACAGCCCTCACGAGGGGCGGGGATCTCAGCTTCCAAGGCATCCAGGACCCTGTTCACGTCTTCCCAGGTTGCGAATATGGGCTCTCCAAAGGAGATATCCAGTCCCTCCATCTCGCCCTGGTTTAGAATATGGACCCACTCTTCACCAGGGAATACATGCAGGGACTGGACCACCACCTTCCTATACCCCTCGGCCTCTAGGTCTGCTAGGACCTGTAAGAGGCTCTTTAGACGCTTTTCTACCCCCTTCTTCTCGTAGAGCCTGTTCATCTTCTTTCTGATGATGCTAGAGGTAAAGGCCCACCGTATTTCATGGCCAGGAAATGCCTTTTTGACCTCTTGGTCGATATAGTCAAAGGTGACCTGTGCCTTGGTACTGGTACCAAAGGCCACTAAGACGATGGGCGGTGGAGATGTCTTGTAGGTGGGTTTCATGAATCTCAGAAGTGTCTTTGCCTGAACCCCTTGAGAGACAAATAGGACAAAGGCCAGGGAACAAATAGCGAGCATTAGGGACAAAAATCGTTTCATCTCTACTACCTCCAAAGATTTTATTTTTTTCACGGCGTGGAAAAGGGAGATGGGAGTCTCAAAGGGGATTAAGGGGCGGACAACACATAAAAAAACGGGCCATTGAGGCCCGGGTCCCGCTTCACCGTTATTAGCCTTTTTGCCTCCTCTCCGGGTTCCACGCCGAAGTCCAAAAGGCGTACACTCCACTGGCAGGTATCCTGGCTCGTGGATCGACCTACTAGCTTCGCCTTCCCATCACATCCAGTGTGACAGTGGCATATTGAAGCGTTCGTCCCCACTTACAGTGGCGGGCCCGCTCCGGATTTACACCGAATTCCCTGCCAGTAGAGCCCTTTTGGATGCATGAATTACAATAAAAAAAGGTTATGTCAAGGAAATATGAGACAGTACTTTTTTTGACGCCCCTCACCCCATGAGTACCTGCACAACCCCACGCCTGGGATGGGTGACTATCTCCACCTCCACATTGTAAATGTCCATGAGATTTTCTTTGGTCAACACCTCGTGGACCAAGCCATCGTGTACGATGCGTCCATCTTTGAAAAAGACCAGTCGCCTACAATAGAGTGCGGCCAGATTTACATCGTGCATAACCGATACAATGGTTAGTCCTGCCTCTGTGTTTAGAGAGGAAAAGAGGTCAAAGACCTGGAGCTTTCGGCGTGGGTCGAGACTGGATGTGGCCTCGTCTGCCAAGATTATGTGGGTGGCCTGGATAAGGGCCCTGGCAATGGCGAGTAGTGCC
>WGBU01000168.1 GCA_015494155.1 Deltaproteobacteria bacterium
CCTTTTGGACCATCTTTCTAGGTTTCCTTTTGGGTCTAATCCAAAGTGGCGGAGATGTAGCCGCAAAGGAGGTGGTATTAAAGTATGCAAACTTTCCTCCTGCCCCAACCTTTCCATGTGTACAGATGGAGAGGTGGAAGCAGGTGGTGGAGGAAAAGACACATGGTAAGGTCAAGGTGAAGACCTTTCCAGGATCAACCCTACTGGGTGCCAAAAACATGATGGATGGCGTCATAGATGGGATTGCCGAGATCGGTTGTGTGGTCTTACCCTATCAGCCAGGCCGTTTCCCACTTCTTGCAGGGGTGGATCTGCCAGTGGGTTTCACAAATTCCAAGGTGGCCAATATGGTGCTCTACGACCTTTTTGAAAAGTACAACCCAGAGTCCATGAAGGAGGTGAAGGTGCTCACCCTCTTTACAGCCCCACCCGCAGATATCATGTCTATGAAACCAATAAGGACACTGGAAGATCTCAAGGGCTATGAACTCAGGTGCACTGGGGCAGGTGTGAGGCCTCTTACACTCCTCGGTGCAAAGCCTGTGGCAATGCCCATGAGCGAGACGCCGTCTGCACTCCAAAAGGGGATTGTAAAGGGGATATTTTCATCCCTTGAGATCTTGAAGGACTTTAAGTTTGCAGACTACTGTAAGTATGCTACGGTCTGCCACATGCAGACCGCAACCTTTGCTGTGGTAATGAACAAAAAGGCATGGAACTCGCTTCCAGACGACGTGAAAAAGGTCTTAGATTCCATAGGAAGAGAGCACTCCTTATGGACAGGGCGCTATGTGGACAACCATGTAAAAGAGGCTGTAGAATGGGCCAAAGAGAAAAAGGGTCTTACCCTAATTCACCTCTCTGACGATGAATACAAAAGGTGGCACAAGTTGGTGAGGCCCATCATCCAGGAGTGGGTGGAAAAGACCTCCAAAAAGGGCCTTCCTGCCAGAGACTTTCTCGACGACCTCTATACACTAAAGGCAAAATATGAAAAAGCGTATGGAGAAAAGTAGTCCCTGGATTATTTGGTTGTATAAGGGCCTCGTCGGAGTCGGGGCCCTTTTTTTTATCGCATCCATGTTGCTTGCAGTGGCCAATATGTTGTTAAGGCCCATTGGCCACTCAATTGCTGGGTCATATGAGTTGCTCGGCTTTGGGTGTGCTGCATTTGTTGCCCTTGGCCTGGGCTTTTCTGGCCTGGAAAAGGTACATATCGCAGTGGACATAGTCATGCGTTTTTTACCACAAAGGCTTGCCAAATACCTTGAGGCCATGGGATTTGTCATATCAGGGGCCTCTACCATGGTGGCATCATATGGGCTCTTCAACTTGACCCTCAGGTACATCAGGGTGCACGAGGTCTCAGAGACGCTCCAGATCCCCTTTTACCCAGTGGTGGCCATTGTGGCCCTTGGTTTCCTCCTCTTTGGTCTAGCGCTCTTTATCAATGCCTACAGGGTCATCAGGTGATGGACGGGGTCATTACCGGAATAGTAGGGGTGATTGGACTCATCCTGGTACTCTTTTTCACTAGGATGCCCGTGGGCATCGCCATGGGCGTAGTTGGGGCAGTGGGCTTTGCCCACGTGGTGGGATTTGATGCCGCAGTCTCCATGGTGGCCTCAAACCTCTGGACCCTCTTTTCTTCCTATGGATTATCGGTGGTGCCATTTTTCGTCTTCATGGGCGCCATCTGCGTGCAGGCTGGGGTGAGTAGACGCCTTTACGAGACGGCCCATGCCTGGGTAGGACACGTTAGGGGCGGTATTGCCATGGCCACCATTCTTGCATGTGCGGCCTTTTCTGCAATATGTGGATCGAACGCAGCCACGGCAGCCACCATGAGTTCAGTGGCCCTACCCGAGATGCGAAGATATGGCTATGATCCAGCCCTTAGCACTGGGGTGGTGGCAAGTGGTGCCACCCTAGGCGTGCTCATCCCTCCAAGCGTTGTGCTCATTGTGATAGGACTAGCCACAGGCCAGTCCATCTCGACACTATTTCTCGCAAGCATCGTTCCAGGGATCGTTATCACACTCCTTATGCTGGTGACAGTCTGGATACTCTGCCTCTGGTTTAAAGACTGGGGTCCCAGGGGAGAGAGGCATGGACTCAAGGACAGGATACGGGCACTTCCAGGGTCTTTGGAGATGTTCATCCTGTTTGCCTTTGTCATGATAGGGCTCTACCTCGGCTGGTTTACCCCTACAGAGGCAGGGGCAGCAGGCTCTTTTTTTGCCACTCTTTTGGTTGCCATCAGGGGCAATCTCTCCTTAAAGGTAATGAAGGAGGCCATCTTCGATACCGTGAGGACGAGTGCCATGATCTATATAGTTGTGGCAGGGGCAGTCATCTTTGGTAGATTTCTGGCCATTACCAGGATGCCCTTTGAATTGGCAGACTGGGTGGCCACCATGGAGTTTTCCCCATACCTCGTCATCTCAATTATGTTCATCCTCTATATTGCAGGCGGTGCCATTATGGATGCCCTGGGGCTACTCATGATAACGATCCCCATCTTTTTCCCAGTGATCAAGGGGCTTGGTTTTGATCCACTCTGGTTCTCCATCATCGTCACTGTGATCACCACCTTTGGTGCCATAACACCCCCTGTAGGCATAAACACCTTTGTGGTGGCCTCTGTGGCGAGGAACGTGGATCTGGAGACGGTGATAAAAGGGACCCTCTTTTTTGTACCGGCGTACATCGTGGCAATCATACTCTTTACCCTGTTTCCAGGGCTCCTCACGTGCTTTTCTTGAAAAAGGGAGGAATAAATCGTGAAAAATCACCCTTTCGTCATCCTACTACTCTCTTTTACCACTTTTTTTCACTCACCTTTCACCACAAGGGCAATGACACCCTTTCCCACAGGCCTTTGCTACACAGGGGCCTTTTTGGGGTGGGGTGAGTATGAGGACAATGTTACCTTAAGGGGGTTACGGGAGTTTGAGACCCTCTCAGGCAGACGCGCAGCCCTTGTGCCATTCTCTGTGTTCTTTGGGCGGGGAGGTGAAAATTTTTCATCCAATCTCAAGGTGATAGAAGAATATGGAGCTGTCCCTATAGTACGTCTCATGCCATGGGGTCCACCATACTGGGTCCCAGGATATGAGAGTGAATATGATCTAAGACTAATCGTCCAGGGGGAGTTCGATGATTTTATCTCAGGTATTGCCAAGGAGATCAGGGCATTTCCCTGGGGGGTAATCGTGACCTTTGGCCCAGAGATGAATGGCGACTGGTTCCCATGGAGTGGAGTCTATCAGGGTGGAGGGAAAAGGGACGGTTTTGGGGACCCAGATGCCTATGATGGTCCTGAATTGTTCAGGGCAGCCTACAGGCACGTAGTAGATCTCTTCAGGCAAGAGGGGTGTAAAAATGTCTATTGGCTCTTTCAGGTAAACTACGACTCCGTCCCCGAGGTCCAGTGGAATAGTCCTCTCTTATACTACCCAGGAGACAGTTATGTGGATATTTTGGGCCTGAGTATCTATGGCGAGCAGTACCAGGATGAACCATGGGTCAGTTTTGATGTCATCGCCCAGGAGGCCCTTGAAGGCGTTAAGGTGCTCTTGGATAAGAAACCCTTGATCCTCCCAGAATGGGGCGTTGGTGAGTGGCCGCCCCACGACAAGGCCAAGTGGTACAGGGAGGCCCTTGAGAGACTGAGTGATCCAGGTGGACCATTTAGGGCTGCTGTCATCTATTCTGATGCGTGGGAAAACGATGACGGGACCATCTCTGACCTGAGGATAGATTCGTCCAAGGAGGCCCTCGAGGCGTATAGAAGTGGGATTGAAGCCCCCTACTTTAACGACCTTGCGTGTCCTCTTATGAAAGGGGCACTATATCCAAGGACCTTTGGAGACAATGTGACGGATGGGACACTCAGGTTAGCTCAAGGGGAAGGTGTAGAGCTCGCCCTCTCTTTAGACATTACCCAGGAGATGAAAGGGGCCAATCTTGCAGACTGGTGGGTGTTTGCAAGGACGCCTTTTGGCACATACAGTCTTACCTTAACCCCAGCCCTCATGTGGCATGAGGGGCTGGAAGTGACCTACCAAGGCCCTCTTATTCCCATTGAAAAGGTGGCCTTTCAAACCATCTCAGGGCTACCCATGGGCATCTATGATGTATATTTTGCAGTGGACCTCAATGCCAACGGGATATTGGATGGTCCCCTTTTCTGTAGTAGTGTAAGGCTCGTTGTGGAGTGATATAAACCATATTCCTTTTCCTTTAGGGAGTAGCTATGAACGCCATACTGGTAACTGGTGGAGCAGGTTTTATTGGGAGTAACTTCATAAGGCTGGTCATTAGCGAGACAGACCTCTCGGTGATCAATCTAGATGCCCTCACCTATGCCGGCAACCTTGAAAACCTGAAAGATCTTGAATCTAACCCCAGGTATAGATTCGTTCAGGGGAGGATCGAGGATAGCGCCCTGGTGGAGGGGCTCATGAAAGAGGTGGACGCCTGTGTCCACTTTGCAGCAGAGAGCCATGTGGACCGGTCCATAAAGGATGCACAACCATTTCTGATAACCAATTGCCTCGGTACACAGACCCTCCTCGATGCAGCGAGATCCACGGGTTTAAAGCGCTTTTTGCACGTATCCACAGACGAGGTCTACGGGAGTCTCGGAGGCGATGACCACCCGTTTCGCGAGACAGATCCACTCTTACCCAATAGCCCATATGCCGCATCAAAGGCATCGTCAGACTTACTTGTCCGTGCTGCATACAAGACACACGGACTACCTGTAATAATTACACGATGTTCCAACAACTATGGCCCCTATCAATTCCCAGAAAAGCTCATACCGCTCATGACCATAAATGCCATGGAGGGCAGACCCTTGCCCATCTATGGCGATGGCAAGAACATTCGGGACTGGATCTATGTGGAGGATCATTGTAGAGGGCTTCTAAAGGTATTGGAAAGTGGGGCTGTGGGCGAGATATATAACCTTGGTGGGGAGTGTGAGAAGACGAACCTGGAGATCGTAGAGGCCATCCTTGAGAGACTCGATGCCCCCCGATCGCTTATCACCTTTGTAAAAGACAGGCCAGGTCATGACAGACGCTATGCCATGGACATCTCAAAGGTCAAGGAGGAGCTTGGCTGGACGCCCAAAGTGGATTTTGAAGAGGGCATTTCAACTACCATTGAATGGTACAAGGCAAACAGGGATTGGTGGGAGAGGATCTTGTCTGGTGAATACATGAGATACTATGAAGAGCATTATGGAGGGCTTTCCTAGTATGGAAAGGGAGAGGGTCTTGGTC
>WGBU01000169.1 GCA_015494155.1 Deltaproteobacteria bacterium
CGGAAGTGCACTCCATGAATACAGCATCCTGAGATTCCCCTTGGGTTGTTTTTCCGAAGGGATTTCCCGCCATAGCACCCCTGACTAACAGGAAAAATGCCGCTAAAAAGATAAATGTTCTCTTCATCTTTAACTCCTCCTTTTTTGGTATCTTAAACACATCTCTGATGCCTCGTATCGATTAGGGAGTATATGTGATGAAGATTATCTCAAACTTAAATAAAGATTACATGTTGGTAATCACCCAGATATGAAATGATGAGATGATTTATCTCAGGTATGCAGGGATAGATATATTTGGGACCAGAACAAGTTCTTGAGCAGAGAAGTCAATTTAATGATTTGTCTGGAAGCGTTATAGTGAAGAGCGTTCCCTTGCCTGGAGTCGTCTCCACCTGTATATCACCTCCATGAGCCCTGATTATACTCAGGGAAAGACTCAGTCCCAGGCCACTGCCTGGAGTAGAACGGCTTTTATCGCCACGATAAAAGCGCTCGAAGATGTATGGAAGATCTTTTTCGTCTATGCCCATGCCTGAATCAGCGACTTCTACCAGTACCATCCCATTGTTTTTCCTCTTTAGAGATACCTTTATTCTGCCATTTTTTAGGGAATATTTTATGGCATTGTCCAAAAGGTTTGCAAAGGCACGCTGAAGCCTGTGTCTTTCTCCTTTTATTATGACTTCTTCTTTGGGAAGGGAGAGTTCAATTGAAAGATTTTTCTCTTCTGCCAGGGGTATAAAGAGGTCAATCGCCTCTTCAATGATCTTTTTTAGGTCAACAGACTCAAGGGCCATCCCATTGATACCTGAATCCGTCTTTGCTATCTCGAGCATAGTGTTGACCATAGCTATAAGTTGGTCACTTTCTCTTATCACAGACGCTGCTAGCTCCTGATACTCACTCAAATCTTTGCCTTTTATCAAGGTTGTCTCTGCCAATCCACGGATACGAGTAAGTGGGGTGCGGAGCTCATGGGCGATGTTGTCAGTAACGTGTTTCAATTCTTTTACAAGAGACTCTATCCTACTAAGCATATCATTAAATGCCATGACCAGGGCTCTTATCTCCTCTCCCTCGCCGCCATAGGGCACCCTTGTCCTGAGATCTCCCTTTCCAATCCTTGAGGCTATTGTGGTCACTCTACTCACTCCACTCATGGCCTTTCTGGCTACTAACCATCCTATAAGACCTCCTGAAGTGATCATTACGAAAATTGCGGCTCCAAAGGTCTCCCTGTACCTTTCCATCATGAGTTCATTATTTTTTAACGATCTACCTACCCCCATCACATGGCCATCCTCCATCTTTTTGGCGACAAGTCTAACCTGATGGTTTAAACTAGGAGGTGAAATTGTCCTTAGGACTGGCTTATTACTATCCAGATTCATAAGGTCAGATTTCAATGGCACAAGGTACTTACATGCCCTAGCACCTGAGGATGCTACTACCTGTCCGTCTGGAGCTCTCAGACACAAAAAGATATTGTGGGCCCCCTCTGATTTTGCCTCTCGCAGGAATTCCGATCTGAGGGCATCTAAGCCATCTGTTTTATAGAGAGACGCAAACTCCTTAATGGAGCTAAGAAGCTCGTTTTCTACCTGTCTTTGGAGATATGAAACTAAATATAAATAAGCCACTAAAAACACAACAAATGTTAGTAAACCAAATATAAAAATATACCACAAAGTGAGTCGAAAGGTGACTGTTTTTGGAATATTAGTCACGTTCTTCAAGTACATAGCCTACGCCTCGTATAGTGTGAATGAGTGGGCGGTCAAATGGGCGGTCAACCTTGTCGCGCAGCCGGCAGATACGCGCCTCTACAACGTTGGTCTGCGGGTCGAAGTTATAGTCCCATACGTGTTCCATGATCATCGTCTTGGAAACCACCCGTCCGGCATTCCGCATGAGGTATTCAAGCAGAGCGAATTCCTTTGGCTGCAAATCGATTCTCTTACCGGCCCTGAACACTTTCCGTTTCACGAGGTCAATCTTGAGGTCTCCGATGGTAATGGTGGTAGGCTCCGTTGTTTGGGTGGCACGCCGAATCAGCGCCTGGATGCGCGCCACCAGTTCGGAAAAGGCAAATGGCTTCACCAGGTAGTCGTCTCCGCCGGCTTGCAATCCTTTCACGCGATCATCTACGGAATTTTTGGCGCTCAATACAATAACGGGCGTCTGTACACTATGTCGGCGGAGTTCATCAATCAAGGTAAGGCCGTCGCGCTTGGGCAACATGATGTCGATCACTGCTGCATCGTAAGGTTCTGAGAGCGCGAGATGGAGACCTGCCTCGCCGTCAGCGGCATGATCTACGGAAAAACCTTCCTGTTTCAAACCTTTCGTGATGAAACGGGCGGTTTCCAGGTCGTCTTCAACCAGGAGGATTCTCATCGTTTGTTCTCCTTACCTTTTACAAAGCACTTTCAATACTACTTCCGTACTATATTACATGATATACCCTATTCTGAATCAGAAGATCCTCTATTGTCTCTATAAACCACCTTGTACTAGTCCATTATTAAAGAGGTCTTTATAGAGAGATGAGTGTTTAAACAATGTCTCATGTGTGCCAGTGGCCACTATTTCTCCGTAATTCATTACTATTACAAGGTCTGCATGTTCAATGGTGCTTAATCGATGGGCAATGACTATTATTGTTCGTCCTTTTCTGATCCTTTGAAGAGAGCGCTGTATGGATTGTTCGGAGACTGAATCGAGAGCACTCGTGGCCTCATCTAATATAAGCAAAGAAGGTCCCTTCAAAATGGCCCGTGCCAATGCGATGCGTTGTCTCTGTCCTCCTGAGAGATTGAGACCTTTTTCGTCAAGGACCGTATTGTAATCCTCTGGAAGGGCTGTGATAAATTCGTGGGCATCGGCCATCTTTGCAGCCTTCACTACATCCTCCATCGACGCACTGGGGTCTCCTGCCAGGATGTTTTCGAAGATGGAATCTGAAAATAGTACAACATCTTGAGTTACGAGCCCGATCTGGGCCCTCAGGGTCTCAATATCAAGTTGTTGAAGATCGGTATCGTCCCAATAGATGGCACCCTGATCTGGAGAGAAAAACCTCACTATGAGGTCCACCAGCGTACTTTTACCAGCCCCGCTAGGCCCTACAATGGCCACCAACTTTTTCGCCGGTATATTCAATGTTACGTTCTTAAGGGTTGCTACAGGAGAGCCAGGATGAAAAAACGTCACGCCACGAAAAGATATGCCCTTTTCCAGTGGCAGTGCCCTTTTGCCATTCCCTTTTTCAGGCGGGATATTTAGATATTCTTCTATTCGGTCCAAGATACCAATGCTTTCTTGGAGTATGTTGTAAGCAGAGCCCAGACGTTTTAATGGCGTAAACAACATCCCAAGGGAGACCACCAAAGAGAAGAGATCCCCAGGGGTCATCATCCCCTGCGAGACCCTGAGACCACCCCACCCAAGGACAAGGGCAACGGCAAATCCAGAAATAAAGTCTATAAAAAGGCGCGTGCCCTGTTTAAACAGGACTACCCTGGAGTCCTCGCAGTATGCCTCCTGGTTTTCTTGCATAAATTGATGGATTTTGGGGACTGTCATACCAAAAACCTTGATGATTTTGAGCCCGTTTTTTGCCTCATTCATCCTGTGACTGATCCGTGACAGGAATTGTTGTACTTTTATACGTTTCTTTTTAACAAGCCTTCCCAGCATTCGAGTTCCCATGGCTATCATAGGCAGGAACAGGAATAGAACCAGGGCCATAGTACGTCCCCTGTAAAGGGCAACCCCAATGAGTACCAATATTGTCGGGACCTCCACTAAGAACACGCTGAAGCTGTCTGATAGCACATGGCCAAACAGAGAGACATCCATCAGTTGTCTGGAAATGAAGTCACCGGTGCTCCACTTTGAGGCCTGAGATATGGGCATGTTCACGAGATTGACAAAGAGCCTATTTCTTAGATCTCTGATGAGCCTCAATCCCGCATTTGCCATTAGATACGCCTGGCTACAATCTGAGAGCCCCTTCAAGATTATGAGTAAGAACATCCCCAAGGAAAACACTAAGAGATATCCTGTTTGTCCTTTTAAGAACAACTGGTCCAGGGCGGGTTTTACAGACCATGCGATAATGCCCTTTAGGCCTGAGGCAACGAGACTTAGAAGTATAGACGTTAGGACCAAGGGGGTATAGGGCCGAATGAGGCGCCATATCCGCTTCCAGGCCACTATGAGATCTGATGTATTGTTCATATTGACCCTCCTTTAAATTTTATGGAGAACCGATCCCTGGTGGCTGAAATAAGGCCTTCAGGCAGTGCCAGAAACCATAAGAGCCGGTTTTTTGGCCTTAAATCTGACAATTGTACCTGGAGAGGTATGCCGGCCACCAGTGAATGGCGAACATAGCGCACCATGGCCCAGTAACGATTTTTTTTCGTTAAATAGGCATCATAAAGATTTAATAACTCCAGAAAGGCCAGCCTGAAATTGTTGGGACTTTGGAGCCACCTTTCCCTGGGATGAGCGGAGAGTCCATCTGGGAGTTGTTCGCAATATTGCACCACCTCGTTAACGTAGCGAAATTGGTATCTAAGGGCCATTCTGCACCAGATCACGGATTCCCGCATGTGGCGTTCACCCTTAAAGAGTGGAAATGGATATTGCCGCATGACATCGGTCCTTATAATGTGTCTTTTATCACCTGAGATGTTGAAGCAGTATCTAGTTTCAAGAAAATTTGAATCCATGGGAGAATAGGGGAAGGCGTCACCCATTATCTCTTTGGTCCTAAGCTCTGCACAAAGTCCTTCAATGCCTGCAAATAGGGGACGCTTTTCAATGGAAATGGTATTCCACCATTGGTCCATGCGGGGGAGTATGTTTGGTGCAAGTATATCATCAGAGTCCAAGACCATGGTAAAATAACCGGATATCGCGCCTAGGGCCTTGTTATATGCTGCTGGTTTGCCCTGGTTTTCCTGCCAAATGTATTTGATGGGGAGATCAGACTCAGTTTTTATCTTACGTATCACCTCACTTGTATCATCCGCGGAGCCGTCATCTATAATGAGGATTTCAAGCCCTTTAATGCCCTGCGTTAATACGCTCTTAATGGCCCTTTCAATGAGGTTCGCCCTGTTAAAGGTGATAACGAGGATGGTAAAGAGATATTTATATCTTCCTATCCCTGGATATTTTTCTTCATCATATCTCATATCCTTACTCTTCATTGCCTGCCTACTGTATGGATGTTATGAATCCCTCATGAAGGCCCTTACCAAAAGAGTGACCTTTGAGAGCCTTGGCACAGGAAGTCTATATCTATTCGCATTCTCTGCCTTGTTGAGCCCCACTATCTCCCAGGTGGCCCTCTTTTTATGCCTTGTCCTGGCCGTTTTCAGGTGGAAGGAGTTCGGAAAGGATCTCAAGGGGTGGGCCCCAACTCCCTTCATGGCCATATTCCTGGTGTATTTGATTCTAATGGGATGGCGTGGGGCGTATCTTTTCCCGTCCACCTCAAAACTACAGTGGGAATATGTCATTAGATGGAGCGCACTCTTTTTCATATTCCCGTGTGCCTTCTGGATCAAAGGAATGGAAGCAAGAGGATTCAGGGTGCTTTTGACAGGGCTTTTGGGCCTCTTGTGTGCCATGGTCATAAAGACAGAGTGGCATCTACTACCAGGGTGGCTGGCAGGGAACAGATACTGCTTTGGGTTCCAGTGCCTTACTGCCTCTCTCTTTTCTTCAATATTCCTTCTTGCGGCTATAATGTTCTGGGGGCGTGTAATGGATACTCTTAAGGCTCTTCGGGCCAAGTATGGGTCTTTATTTCCTGTCTTGTGTCTTTTACTTTTGGTTTCTTCGGCCATTTTTATGGTCCAGGTCTTGATTTCTACCCAATCAAGGGCTGTATGGTCCTTGTTTGCCATTACTTTAGTTGCCCTTGCTTTGGGGAAGGGGATCGTTTTTTTACACAATAAGCCTCTCGTTAGTGGAACAGGGCTTCTCGTCTGGTGCATGGTCCTCACCATGTTGGCCGCCATGCTCTTTCATGAGAAGGCAACCATTGCGGATAGGCTTCTCCAAGAAAAGAACGATGTCCAAAAGGTACTTCGATTAGAATGGGGTTCGCTACCCTACGAGACATCCATTGGAATAAGGGTGCATGTCTGGATATTTGGTTTAAGACACTGGCTTCGGTCTCCATGGCTGGGTTGGGGACCAGGGACCGAGATACTATCCACACCCTTTTATGAAAAGGATGCCACCTTTGCATCTCTAGAGGAGAAGGAGGGGTTACGCTCCTTTGCCACCCATCTTCATAGCGACATGATAGAAGGCCTCGTTCGATTGGGGTTGATTGGAACAGGCCTATTACTGGGGATCTTCTTTGCCATAATTTATAGGCTGATAACGGCCTGGAAATACGGCCTGATACAGACGGATTTCTTTCTCTATCTCTTTTTATCATTGACTTTAATGGCTGCCTTTAGTCTCCTAGAGTTTAGGATCGTCCATGTACCCTATAGACACCTGATAATTCTAATTTGTTCCATTGCCCTTGGGGCTTATCCTGCATTTCCAAGTGCACAAAAATTTTCTAAATAAGACCCATGACCTTTAAGTACTCCCTGGTGGCACGCCGCACTTCATAGGGCATGGCTGCCTCTTTGAGTGTTTCAGGGTCCAAGGGTGCCTTCAATGTTTGGTCCATTGCATCTGAAAGTGCATTGGGGTCTTTCACTGGTACGAGCCTCCCATATCGTCCATGTTGAAGTATTTCAGATGGACCACTGGGACAATCGGTTGAGACACAGGGGGTGCCTTGAGACAAGGCCTCTATCAACACAAACCCCAGTCCCTCCCAAAGGGAAGTAAACGCAAAAAGAGAGCTATGGGCCATGTATGTATAAGGATTTTGAACAAAGCCCATAAAGGCTGTCTTATCTTCTATCTGAAGGCCCCTTGCAAGTCTTTTAAGATTTTTCTCCTCTTTGCCTCGCCCGATTATCACAAGTCTCAAACTGGCATCTTTCGATGCCAATAACGAAAAGGCCCTAAGCAGAGTTGAAAAATCCTTTCTATAACAGAGTTCCCCAGCGCCCAAAATGATCTTTTTGTCAGGCTCCTGGTACCAGGGATGATCTGGGACGGGTTGAACAACATCGAAGAACCTTGTAGGCACCACCGGGGGTGGCACAACTTCAACGAGCGATGGCGATATGCCCGTATAGTTGACCATATCCTCTTTGACCCCGCTACATGTCACAATAACTCTGTCTGCAAACCTATAGAGCCGCCCCATGGAGCTACGTTGTAAAAACCTTTCAAAGGGCCCTCTGTGGGCAAGGTCAACCGATATGGTCGTGCCAGAACTCAGTATAAGAGTAGTCTTGGCCTTTGAGATCATTTTTGCGAGGATGGTCACCCTGTTAACCCTGTCCTTGTCTGCAAGAAGAACGTCTGGCCTCCTTGTTTTGAGATACCTTATGAGTGGAATAATGGATGAATAGACATGCCTTGTGCCCATATCCACGATATTTAGACCATTGGGTTTGTCTCCTTTAAGCACTGGGCCGTGTCTTCGGACCTTCAAAAGATCCACCTCAAAACCCGCCTCCACCAGTGCTGGGAGCAGGTTTTGGGCAAGCCTGTCCACCCCGCTATGGCCAGAAGTTGCGAAAAAGCAGGCAATTCTCCTCTTATAAAGCCTTCTCATGGGCCTTTGTCTTCTCAGATGAAATCGAGCAGTGATTCGCTGGGAGAAGGGCTGTATTTGCAGCCACTTTCAACGTAAAGGTTGTGCCAGATGGCAAAATGCATGAGGCTCCATATCTCCCTGGATGCCTTGGCTCCTTCACGTTGTGCCAAAAAGAGTCCCTTGACACCACTTGGGTTGAACCACTCTCTTATTGCACTATTTTGAAGCAGCCTCTCCTCGATCCCGTTTAAAAGGTCGCCCTTCAGCCACTCGCCCACAGGTACATGGAAACCCCGTTTTCTCTTCCAAAGGTGTGTTCTGGGGATATATTGTTCAGCCCACCTTCGTAAAAAGACCTTTCCAAAATGCGGGACGATCTTTAATTTCCTTGGAAGTGATAGACCAAACTCCACGATTCTGTGATCCAAGAAAGGGACTCGCCCTTCAACGCCATAAGCCATTAGCATTCTATCGACTTTAACGAGTAAGTCATTGGGAAGTTCTGTTGTAATATCAGTAAATTGAGCCTTTTGAATATATCTCCATTTATCTGGCGCCTGAGACCAGGCATCCCTGAATGGAAATTTATAGGCATCTACATGCCTTAGGAGTTCTGGCCCAAATACCTTTTTAGGCCATGGCCTTCGCCAGCGACCACGGGTCCTGAACCCTCCTGACCTTGGGCTAATTATTCTTTTTGCAAGTATTTCAGGAAGGGATTTTCTGTACCTACCATAACCTGCAAATACCTCATCTCCTCCCTCTCCTGTGAACACTACCTTGAGAGAATATTTTTTGGCATATTCGGCTAAAAAGGACGTTGGTAGGCAGGCATAATCCCACATGAATTCATCGGTATGCCATACCATGTGGGGGACCCTTCTCAGCATCTCATCTCTACCCAATTTGATAGGTACGTGGCGGGTATTGAACAGTTTTGCAACAAACTCTGCATCCTCCAACTCATCCAGCATTCTTACATCCTTGTATCCCACAGAGAATGAGAGCATCTTTCGGGTCTGCATCCTTGATAACATGGAAAGAACAGTGGCAGAATCTAGGCCACCGGACAAAAAGATCCCATAGGGCACATCTGCTCTCATGTGTTGCAACATCACGGTTTCGAAAAGGGGCGAGAACATCCGTGCAGCATTACTGTAATCTAATTTTAATGTACTGATATTAGCCGCGTTCCAATAATGACAGAATCTTTTGGTTTCACCCTCAATAACCAATAGTTCACCAGGAAGCACCCTTTTAATCGCCTTAAACATGGTGTTTCGTCCTGCAGTGAATTGATTTTGAAGGGCTTCTGAGAGTGCCCTGGGGTCTATTTCTCTTTTGCGCAAAAATGGAACCAGTGCCTTGAGTTCAGATGAGAAGATGAAGTCACCACCTTGCTCAGTAAAGTATAGGGGCTTTATGCCAAGCCTGTCTCTACCCAGGATGAGCCGCCTTTTATTTTGATCCCACAGAGCAAAGGCGAACATCCCTGCGATTTTCTCTATAAAGTCAAGGCCAAACTCCATATATGCATGGATAATGATCTCGCAGTCAGAAAGGGTGTTGGAGTTTCGGCCCCTGAGGTGCAATTGCTCCCTCAATTCTTTGTAGTTGTAAATCTCACCATTGGCTACAAGCACTATCTCGTCATTTTTGGCACAAAGGGGTTGTTTCCCCCCTTCTAGATCAATTATTGAAAGCCTGGTATGGACTAAGCCCAAAGACGGCTTTATGAAATAACCTGTTTCATCAGGCCCCCTGTGCGAGAGGTGCGCTGCCAGCTTTTTTAAGATGGATTTATCTAGTGGAAAGTCCTTTCTAAGGATGCCGCCGATGCCACACACTCGCCCAATTATTCCTTTGTGTTTTTAAGGAAGAATTTTATGGGTAAAAGATTAGCTAATGATTAAAGAAAAATTAAAATTAATTAATGATCATTTAATGTTTCTTTAATCTCCCCCTATTACACATGAAATAGTCCCGGTTAACTGGCAAAAAATCAATTGAGGGAGGTAAAGGAACATGAAGGTTTTTTACAAAAAGGGGTGGGGTATTGCGCTATCCTTGTTACTTATTTTTACGCTGTTGCCCATCTCTGGTGAGGTCAATGCAGAAACAGTATGCAAGGCTACGGCAAGGGCTATCCTGGGTGCATGTCAACTAAAGGCCTCTACCGAATATTGGACCACTCAGGCCGCATGTATCAACTACAGAGACGAGGACGAGAAGGCAGAGTGTGAGGAAGGGGCAAGTGAGTCACTCTCTTCAGCCCTGGAGGACTGTAGCGATCAATACGATGCCCGCATAAGGGCCTGTGACTTTCTGAATGAAGACGCATATGACCCCGAAATAGAGCCAGAGATGTTTTCTGCCGACATCACCAACCCGTATTTTCCATTAGAGCCTGGCACAGTGTATGTCTATAGAGGTGTGGACGAAGAGGGTGAACCCTTTGAGGACCGGGTGGAGGTCCTGGATGAAACCACTGACATTGGTGGAGTAGAATGCAGGGTGGTTCGAGACGTGGTAAGCCAGGACGATGAAGTCTTAGAAGAGACTTATGATTTTTATGCACAGGATTCAGCAGGAAACGTATGGTACTTTGGTGAGGACTCCAGGGAATATGAGGGTGGATGGATTTCAAGCATTGCTGGTGCATGGTACACTGGCATAAAAGGTGCGAGGCCTGGAATCATAATGAAAGCCGATCCAAGGCCTGGAGCAATCTACAGGCAGGAGTACCACCCAGGAAACGCAGAGGATATGGCATATGTTGTCTCAAAGGGAGAATCTGTAGAGGTCCCCCAAGGATCATACTCAGATTGCGTCAAGACCATAGACTGGAGCCCATTTGAGCCTGACATCATTGAATACAAATATTATGCTCCCGGTATCGGCTTCATAAAGTCTGTGGCCAACACCGGAGAGACAGTGGAGCTTGTTTCCATTGAAAGAGGCGGCGGAGAATAGGTGAAGATACTAGTTATCGAAGATGACAAGCAGTTGATTCAGTACATTAAAAAAGGCCTCGTCCAGGCCGGCTTTTCTGTTGAGACGGCGCTGGACGGGGCCTCTGGGCTTTACCTCGCTATGGAGACGGCCCCTGACCTTGTCATAGTAGATATCATGCTGCCAATCCTTGACGGTTACACAGTTATAGATCGCATACGTAGTCAAAAGCCAGGGCTTCCAATCCTGATCTTGAGTGCCAAAAGGACCCTTGAGGACAAGTTGAAGGGTTTTGAGATGGGGACCGATGATTATCTCACCAAACCCTTTTCGTTCTCTGAGTTGCTGGCAAGGGTGAGAGCACTCTTAAGGAGGTCCAGGCATGAATTCGAGAATCCAAGGCTCATCTGTGGTGAGCTGGAGATCGACCCTATGACGCGGAAGGTCTTTAAGGCTGGGGAGGAGATCGAATTGCTCCCCAAGGAATATGCCCTCCTGGAATACCTCGTCCGAAACAAGGGGCGTGTCCTTACCAGGATACAGATTTTAGAAAAGATATGGGGCTATAGCTTTGATCCAGAATCCAATGTGGTGGATGTGCACATCTGTAAATTGAGGGAAAAGCTCGGCCTTCCCAAGAAGGATGGTATGATACGCACCATAAGGGGTGCTGGTTACATGATTCGAGATGAAGATTAGGCCCCCTAAATCCCTTTTCTTCAAGCTCACCTCCTTTTATGCACTGATCTTTGGAATTGCCTTTATCTTGGTATTTTCGTCTACATACTTCATGGTTAAACAGGAGTTAATGGGGCTTGTGGACGAGGACCTCCTGGAAGATGTCCTTGATATCAGCACCGTATATAAGGAAAAAGGCTTAAGGGGCCTACAGGCATACATGAGTCAAGAGGCCCTGGACGATGGCCCTGAGGAAAAGTGTTTCTTAATCTTTGATAACTCAGGTTCTCTCATCTTTTCCACAGAACTCGATGCATGGGGCACCATTCCCATGATATCCAGCCATGACAACGAAGGGAATAGCCCGCTTTTTACCACGATCTCTCTTGAAAAGAGGCCATCGGTTCGGGCGAGGGTAATGGGCTTTTGGCTTAAAGATTTATTCATAGAGGTGGGGGTCCCCCTTGAATGGAACGACTTAGTCCTGGAGAGGATTGAGAGGGCCTTTATTGTGGGTGCTATCTTTACCATGTTTTTTGCCATAATAACAGGCCTCACCATGACCAAAAAGACCCTCTCAAAGTTAAGGGAAATCGATGAAGTGGCCAGAAGGATTGCAGACAGTAAGGACCTGGGGCAACGGGTCCCCCTCAAGGGCAGCGGCGATGAACTAGACCATCTTGCCACTACATTCAACCTGATGTTGGGAAGACTCGAGGCATTCGTGAAGGAGCTTTCGGATATGCTAGACAATGCTGCCCACGATTTTAAAACACCCCTGGCAAGGATTAGGGCCATGGCAGAGACGAGCCTATCCAGCCATAACCTCGAACAGGTGACAGGTACACTCGTGGAGATTATGAATGAAAGCGACAGGTTTTTATCCATCCTAAATGCCATCATGGATATTTCAGAGGCCAGGACAGGGCTTTTAGACCTAAAGATTGAGGCTGTCTCAGTAGGAGAGATCATGGAGGAGCTTGAGGCGGCATTTTCAGGGGTTGCAAGGCGAAAGGAGATCCAGATGGATTTTTTTTATCCTGACCGGGATATCTGTGTACGTGGAGACCGCTCCAGGCTCCTCCAGGCCCTTTTAAATATTCTTGACAATGCATTAAAGTTTACACCAAAGGGTGGTAAGGTGACAGTAAGGGTCTGGACGGAAAACGACAAGGTATATATAACGATTTCAGACACAGGGCCTGGGATCAAGGAGGATGCCCTTCCTCGAATATTCGACCGATTCTTTAGGGAAGATGAGGCAAGGTCCAGTGAAGGGAGGGGGATTGGGCTTTCTCTTGCAAAGGCACTCATCGAGGCCCAGGGTGGTTCGATCCGTGTAGATAGTATCATTGGAAAGGGAACGGTATTCAGTGTGGAGATGCCAAGGACTGATAAAAAACGGGTTTAGAATCGATATTCCACTGATATTAATACCAGAAAAATGTCAATTTTGAAGGATTTTCTAATTTAGAAATAATTATTGCGCTGGTATCTCGCGTACTCACATTTTTTAAGATGGGAATTGTGCTTGATATTTCCCAATAATCACAGTAAAAAATCCTTCCAATGGCCATGAGATTTTTATTAAATGGTAAAACTCAAAATATTTTTGTTGCGATATTTTTTGTTGCCCTTTTCTCGGCGCTAGCATTTCAGGGCTCTAGGGGCCTTTACGACAGAGATGAGACCAGATACTCAGAGTGTGCAAGGGAGATTTTAGTTACGGGCTCTTGGCTTGTACCCCTTAGAAACTTTGAGCCACATCTCACAAAGCCCCCTCTGACCTACTGGGCCCTTGCTGCTAATATGGCTGTCTTCGGTATAAACGAATGGGGTGCCCGCATTCCCAATGCCATAGCCTTTTCTATTACTGTAGTGGTGATTGGCCTTATTGCGGCCCGTCTGTTTGGAAGGCGCTATGGCCCCTGGGCATCTGTCATCTATCTCACATCCCTCGTCCCGTTTGCCGCCTCTAACATCGTTACAACAGACACCCTACTCGTTATGTGGGAGGTGTTGTCCATATGGTCTTTTCTGGCAGGTTACCAGGCTGCGACCAGGGGACGGGCGCTTTGGTGGTTTTCACTTATGGGCCTATTTTGGGGGCTGGGCTTTTTGACTAAAGGGCCTGCCGTCTTCCCTGTGGGCGCAGCTACATTCATATTTTGGCTGTTGAGACGCCGTGAGTTCAAGGCCTTTCCATTTGGGATCCTGCCAACTCTGGTCTTTTTTAGTGCCTGGCTCTGGTGGTA
>WGBU01000170.1 GCA_015494155.1 Deltaproteobacteria bacterium
CAGCAATCTCCTCTATCCCTATGGTATGTTCGCCTTTACACTGTCCCTCTTTGTCGTGGTGGTACACAGGGTCATGGCTGAACACAGGAAGGTCGTGACGTTGACAAAGGAAAAGGGAAGGCTCCTTCGGGAACTCCACGACGGACTGGGGCGACACCTTACCAACATAAAAATGCTCTCAGATATCGCACTTTACAAGAAACCTTCCACTGACGAGCTCTATAGGAATGTTGGTCACATCTCAGAGATTTCCCACAGCGCCATCCATGAATTAAAGGGTCACATGGGCGCACTCGAGGCCCATACTGCCTCGTGGCGGGGATTGATAGACTTTCTCACCGAAGAAGGGCGGCGTTTCTTGAGACCGCACGGGATCAGATTTGAGATCAGGGTAAGAGAGGAACGGACCCCCCACACACCCCCATCTGCGCTCCAGTGGTTTCACACTACAAGGATATTCCACGAGGCAATAGAAAATGCCATAAAGCACTCAGACTGCCAAGTTGTTGAAGTAATCATAGATATAGTGCCCAATGCATTTAAAATGAATATAAGAGACAATGGAACGGCCAGCGAAGTGCGCATTGCGCCTGGACGCGGGATCTTGAACATGGAATCAAGGGCAAGAGAGCTTGGTGGGTACTGTAGGGTGGATACACGTCCTAAAGGTGAGGGAGTAGAGGTGACATTCTGGTTCCCACTGGCAGAGTTTTAAGTGTGCCCAAGAGACCTTCTGGAATCACATATTGGAGAGGGGATAAGATGAAGGCCATTGATCTATTGATCCTAGAAGATGACCCAATACTGGTCCAGACCCTCCAGATCCTATTTTCTGGAGAGCCGAGTTTTTCACAGGTGAAGAGCGCCACTACTGGCAAAGAGGCCCTCAAGATCCTGGAAGACTTTAGGCCCGATGTGGTGCTCGTGGACCTTGGGCTCCCGGATATGGACGGTGCAGATTTCATAAGGGTTGCCAAGGGTCTCTACCCAGACGCAGAGTTCCTAGCCTATACTGTTTACGACGAGATCGACACAGTGCTGTCTGCCCTAAAGGCAGGGGCTACAGGTTATGTGCTGAAGGGCTGCACCCCTTCTGAGTTAATAGAGTCGGTGCTCAAGCTCTACGAGGGCGGCGTACCCATGAGTGCAAAGGTTGCAAGGGCACTAATAAAGGAATTTCAAGGTGATATATCACGAAGGGGAACAGGCGAGTCATTGACCGATCGGGAGATGAATGTCCTTCAGGCCCTAGAGCGAGGCCTCTCTTATAAGGAGATCGCCTCACAGCTCAAGGTAAGCTACCATACCATTCATACCCACATAAAGCGCATCTATGAGAAGCTGCAGGCACACGGTAGGCGCGAGGCCCTTAGAAAGGCCAAGATGAAGGGCCTTCTCTGACCCAGCCTCTCATTGTACCCAACTTGTACCCATTTATGGGAATTGTATGTTGGTTCAATAGGATTCATCCTCTATGTAGAGTGATGTCTCAGCGTTATTTAGAGTACACACTTAAAAGCACCAGACAGGGGGAACAGGGGAAATGATCAGTCAGAAAGGTCCTAAATTCTGGATTAAGCTTTCATTTTTACATGGGATATCATTACCTTTACTTTTGTGCCTTATGGTGATGGTAGGGTCATCCCAGGCACAATCCCCACTAGATACGACCACGCTAGCTCCTATACCAGGGACGGGGGTGCTTGGGGCCAATGATACCTCTCTAGTAGATACCTTAAACGGCCCGGATCTTACAGGAATCAATACGAGATTCCAGCTCAAGCTCCTTCCAATAAAATATGCTGTAAACTTTTTGAATCAGGTCTACTCAATAAAAGGGGTTGAGCTGTCCAGGTGTGGTTATCCCAACTCTAATTATCTTTTTCTGGCATCGTCCAATCTCGATTCAGACATCCCACTAAAGACAGGGATATTGTTAAAGGTGGATCTTGGGTCCATCGAGGCATCCCAGGTCCTAAAGGCCGCGGTTCGCCTCGCCCTTGCAAATCCAGCACATGGTGTGGAGGGCGACATGGATTTTTACGTATATGAGACCTCAAATGAGTGGGACCCAAATTCCTTTAAAACTATCTGCCTTAGCAACTACTGTTACTCCAGTATTGAGACATTCGTGGACTGGAGTAACGCGTCCCATCATGCTACTGGGACCCTAGAGGAGGCTGATGAACTTGGGGGCAGACAGGTCCTCTCAGTGGACATAACAGACCTTGTCAACCAGTGGCTTGGAGAGGGAAGAGGGGAGGCTTCGATCTTTTTGATGCTCCATGAGCGTGTGAGTGACGATGGCCCCTTTGACTCCTTTGCATTCTTTGGCCAGTCCTCTAAATACGATACCTTAAGGCCAAAGCTCCAGGTACTCTTAAGTGGCAGCGGAGGAGGGCCAGAGTGTGGAGATGGCGTATGCTCTTCAAACGAGACCTGCACCTCAGACTGCGACCATCCAGCGGACATTGTGCCTCCCACTGTCTTACTAGCCACATCAAAAGATGAGGGGCATGCAACATCGAACCTTGAAGTTGCACCAGCGCTCCACGCTGGTCTTGTTCAACTCTATGAACCAGGCGAGGAACTGACCCTCACTGCAGAGGTCTACGAGTGCGATACTGAAAGTAACGCCCAGCAAGGGATTGGGTCCAATTTCACAAATAACCTTGTGGAACTCCCAACCTATCTGGGTGGGAACGAGTCCATGCTTAAGACGGGGTACGACCTTGATGCCCTCTTAGGTGTAGGAGGAGGGACCCCTAAGAGGATCATGATTTGGGAGGCTGGCAGAACGAGCTCTCCCAAGGACGTCCAGTTGTGTGCCAGTGATTCCTGCAGTTGCTCTATTACAGTGCATCCTGATATCGGTCCGCATCTTTACTGTACTAGGGCAATTGATGAGTATGGGAATATGTCTGATGTGCAATGTAGAGAGGTCTATGTGGGTACTGGGTTTAGGCCCACTATACACTATCAGATCATCAACAAAAATATGACCCTACCTTCTGGTATCTATCCAGGAGAAGAATTCTATCTTAAGGTGCAGGTCGCTCAAATACTTGGAACGAGTGATTTTGGACTTGAGGCCATTGAAGTCTCAATTCGGTCTTCTGATAATGAGCAGGTCCTATATTACCCCTATGTATTGGACAATAGTCCAAGAGAGTGGGAAAATACCTTTGAGTTTACAGTGCCAACTCGTCTGTTGCCGCGGCCGGCAGACCCCAAATATCTCTACATAACCATTATGGCACGAAATACAGAAGGGCTCAGGACAGTAGCAGAGGGACGACTTTCAGTGAAACGCCCCATTCAGATGGAATATGGCCTGCCATTTCCCAACAGCGGTAACGATGAGATGTGCTGGGATGAATATCTCATGACCTTTGGAGACGAGATATATGCACGGGTCTCCATATGTCCATTTCCTCCATTCGTCCTCCCCGATACCTGCCTGGATGATTTTGGGTGTGAATGCCATGTTGGACGTCCAGGGTCTGGACTACAAGAGGTGGTAAAGGCCCTTGGGGGCTGGGTGCAAAAGCTCATTCTTGAGATACTCGGACTTGATTCATACATTGAATCCTTCTTCTGTGTGGATTCCTTGGACGATATAGGTGTCCCAACAGTAAAGTCCCTCTTTTACTATCCATTCTATCGTTATCTTGCAGCAGCACAGGGGAGGTGTACAGGCTTTACTACTGCCACGGCTGCCATGTACAGGTCTGGTTCCTACAGTCCACTCTATGGTGGTGACAAGGACATCTCCCAGTGGGATGAGTCTGTAGATACGACTGTGAGAAGGTTTCTAGACGCCCACCAGGGTACTGTCATAAGTAATGAGTTCATCTCAAGGTTAATCCAGAATTTCTTCCTTTCCACCAACGAGGTCTTGGAACAGGTTGCAGAGGAACTGCGCTTTGACAGACACGGTGGTATCTCCATTCTGGGCTGGCCTGTTAAGGACGATTTTTCCTGTCGGCCCACTGGCCACACACTTTTTGTAGATCACCTGGAGTACATGGAAGACAACACCGTAAGGCTATACGTGTATGATTCAAACAGAAATTATCAAGACTACACCTTACCGCAAAATCTCTCCCTTTTTTCAAAATATCCATATATTACCTTTTATAATGACCAGGATAATTTTGAGTTTCTGATGCCTGGGGGTGATGTCTGGTCTAGGGGGGACAGCTTTGGGACGTGTTATGCGGAGTTGGCAGACGATTGGAATGTTCAAGTGTACACCGAGCGTCTCGGTGGGATCGCCCTATATCTACCCACTGATCTCCTCCTAAGAGACGACTATAGCCTGCCCAAAATTGGGGAACTTCTCAATGCTGATGGGATCAACTTCCTGATGCTCTTTATTGGAAACTCTGATGCAGAGATAAGTGATGGAGCAGGCCACATACTCTCCACTTCCAACCAGCAGGGCAAGACGGCCATACCGTCGTCCTTTATCTTCGCCATGCCAGGAGGCGGTGAAAACGAACGCGGGTTCCATGTGGCCCTTTTACCTGCTGACCAGGCTTACAGTGTCTCCTTTAAAGGTGGCACTGGCGAGGGGGGCCAGCTCTTTGCCATCTATGGTCCTAACATCAATGGGGCAGTAAACATGTTCATGACCAAGGGCTCTAAGGGCGCATTTAGCATCTCTTCTGGAAACGATAGCGCTGTCGATCTTGCCATTACCCAGGGTACAATGATAGGAAGCGTGAACGTGCTACTCCAGTCAGAAGAGAGACTGGAGGATATTGCCACAAAGTATGCTGACCAGGGCATAGACGAGGGTGAAAACGTGCCCAACTCACTTGGGGGGACCAGTGTGAACTACTCCAGGCTAGTAGGCCTAAAGGGTGTCTTTTCAGGGGGAGATGTGGGATTCTCTATTTTAGGGACAGGAGATGTCAAGATCAATACACTGGATAGGAGGCCGCTTGGTATCTATCTCATTACAGATGAGAGCCAGCCAGCATCGGGGGTGGTGCAGGGACTGGAAGACGCCATCCATGTAGAGGATAAGAGCCTTCTTCTCGCCCCAGGCACCCACACAATAAAGTATGTGCCTCAACCAGGTGTAGGAGGCGAGCAGTGGGAGATCAGTGGCCAATTTTCATACAATGGAGCCCCTCCGGTGCTCAAGGGCTCTTGCACCCTGACTAGTGGCTGCGCGGACCAGGCCACAAGAGTAAAACTTTCAGATGAGGCCAAGAGGGCCCTTTCCATTGTCCCAGGGCTTGAGGTGCCAAAAGAGATGGTGGGCAAGGTTGGTGACGCATACTGTCTCATATATTGGAAGGAGCAAGATACATTCTTCATGGTCACCCAAGATGGAATAGTGTTATTTGAGGGTAGCCTCGTACCATACGCATCTACAACTGAGCTGGGCGAGAGCATCTCGTTTAAGATCCTGGAGCAAGGTATGGATCTAAGTGGTCTTAAAGGGACCTTTGACATCTTTATGGGAGTTGCCACGCGCGATGACCTAGAGGACCTGGTCTACAACTGGTATGAGATGGAGTTTTGATGCCCTGCTCATGGGGTGAAAAAGATGGTTCAATAAGGGAGGTACCTTAATAGCCCGCAGCTGACTTATTAGGGATTATCTGGTACATTTCTCTGACCCTTTTGGGACTGAAGATCATTTGGAGCGCGTCACATACCATTGGCCGAGCGGGCAGCGTCAAAACTTTGGGGGCTTAAGTCATTAGAGGGCATAGTTGCAGACCCAGAAGCTGAGTTTTCCTCTAGGTACATGGCCCTGCTCGGGCTTCTGGACTCAATAAAGGCCACGCCCTCATCGATATCCCAGGGGACCATAAATGCCCTATGCGCGCTTTTAATGGACCAGGGACCTGCACAGAAGATGCGGCGTTCCTGGTTCCTTTATAAGGAGGGGGCTAAAACGCTCTCCTTCATTGCCACATCCCCTGGAGCCGCTCCATTCCTTAAGAAAAGTGCCTTTGTAGGATTGAAGGCCCTGTTGGAAAGGACCTCTGGTGTGCCCAAAAAGGCAGTGGCAGAGGCCCTGGGGAGCCTCCCGCTCCCTATAAGGGGGCCTAGGGTGGTTGTGCCGTCTGGTGTATCTATAGATGAACTCCCAGAAATAGACCTCGCTGTCATCTTAGAAGAGGCAACAGATGAAAGAGGAGGAGGCGGCCACATTTTCGAGACAGAGTGGCGGGGTAGGAGCTTTGTCTTATGGGGGCAGGGCAGAGGGCCACTGGTGGTAAAGCTCGCCTTTGGTCCTCAGGAGGTAGAGGGCCTTAGAACCGAGGTCCGCTGGTTAAAGTACTTTGACGAGAGGGCAGAGTGGAACCGGGAGTTTCACTTTCCAAGGCCAATATCCATCAAGGGCTCATATATCTTTAGGCCTTTCGGGGCCACTTTTAAGGGCCTTTTTCAGCACATGAATGGCACGAGGCCCCCTTTGGCAGCCATCTCATTTAGGGCACCGGTCCACTATTTTTCATACATTAACGAACCCCTTAAAATAGATGGCCTCGGGCTAGAGACCTTCAAGGAGGCCCTCTCTAAGAATGCATGGCTCATGGCAAGGCTTGCATCAGTGGGTATCATACACACGGCCCCCATCCCACTGTTTCACAACAGGGTCCAGCGCGAAAGAAGGGACGACATGGGACTCTACCAATGGTGGCGAGGAGGGAGACTTGATAGGTGGCTCGACTCGTGCAGATATCCAAATATGGCCCTAAGCGGCCTGAGAGACCTTGAACACCTCCTCTCCTATAATGGCCCACCAGTTGAGCTCTACCGGCACATGGGGGCCCAGGTCTTGAGCCTCTTTCTCCTGATTGGAAGCTATTTTAGGAATCTTGAACCCCAGAGGAGGGGGCGTGGCCCTGATGGTCGCCCTGTGGATGCGCGGGACCTGTTCTCGTTTGAGGGCCTGAGGGAGGTGTTGAGCGCTGTAATTAGGTCCTATCTCAGTGGATTTTCGTCCAAAGAGGTGGAGCCTTCGCCACCCTTTGACATAGATAGGCTTGCCCGACGGATGATAGATGAGATGGGTGTGGATCGTCACATGGAGGAGGTCCTTCGGCGTCTCGACCAGGACAGGATGTCTGATGAGGAATTTAGGAGATTCTTGTTAGACCGTGGCCTCACCGAAGCCCAACTTGCTGGTATAGAAAAAGGGGCAAAGGATATAACAATCCTTACAGGCCCACACCTTGGAGGCTTTAACCAGCGGATCTCTATCCCTGA
>WGBU01000171.1 GCA_015494155.1 Deltaproteobacteria bacterium
CCTGATTTTCCTGGTGGGCCGTCAGGGTCTCGAACCCCGAACCTACTGATTAAGAGTCAGTTGCTCTACCAATTGAGCTAACGGCCCCAATTATTTTCGGGCTTCTCTTTACCATAAATGAGACCATTGTCAAGGAGTCCAATAAAAAACTTATCGGTGCCACCTTTTTTAAAACTTGACTACTACTTGCTTTGGTGATACGTTTTTTTAAAAAATATTACGGAGGACCCAGGCAACATGAAAGGACTCAGTCTATCTTCAATCCTTCTCTCCATCCTCATCTTGTTTTCATATACTACTACATCGCTTGCCCACTTTGGGCTTTTGTATCCATCAGAAGTCGTAGTAACTGAGCAACCAGAATCTAACATAGAGATATTAATAGCATTTTGCCATCCCTTTGAACAAAACGGCATGGATATGGTAAGGCCAGAGTCCTTTGGTCTATTCCTGCATGGGAAAAAATACGATCTTTCAGGCACACTCAAACAAACTGAATACTTAGGCCATAAGGCATGGAGGGCTGAATATCAAGTCAAAAGGCCCGGAGACCACATATTCTTCGTGATACCAACTCCATATTGGGAGGAGATGGAAGGAAAATACATACAGCACGTGACAAAGGTCATTGTAAATGGCTATGGGCTGGAAAATGACTGGAGCCGCCCTGTAGGCCTTCCCCAAGAAATTGTCCCACTCACTAGACCTTATGGGATTTGGACGGGTAATCTCTTTTGTGGCAGGGTGTTGTTCGATGGCAGGCCAAAGGCAGGCGTTGATGTTGAAATCGAACACCTGAATCAAAAAGGGGCACGGATCATTGCGCCCAAGGAGACCTTCATCACCCAGGTGGTACAAACCGATGAGAACGGAGAGTTCTGCTATTCTATTCCGTTCCATGGCTGGTGGGGATTTGCCGCCCTTACTGAAAAAGAAAATGCCATGAGACACCAGGGGAAGGATGTACCCCTAGAGCGTGGCGCTGTTATTTGGGTCGAGGCAGCGGATCCCAAGGCAGGAGATTAAGGACTGTGCATATTTCTGAAGGCATACTACCTGCTTGGTCGCTAGGGGCTGGGGCCTTACTCTCAATGCCAGGCCTCTACATAGGCTTTAAGCGCCTCACCCCCAAAAAGATGCCGGAGACAGCGCTCCTTACCTCGGGCTTTTTTGTGGCCTCCTTGATCCACATCCCCATAGGACCAACAAGCGCCCACCTACTCTTAAATGGCCTCCTGGGCATAATCCTTGGACCAAGGGCAATGCCTGCCATTATGATCGCCTTGACCCTACAGGCCATCTTGTTTCAGTTCGGAGGGATAACCACCCTTGGAGTCAATACCTTCACTATGGGCTATCCAGCACTCCTGTGCTATATTTGTTGCCATGGGATCATCAAGAGGAGACACCCGCTGGCAGCCCCTATTGTAGGCGGGCTTTGCGCTGGACTCACCGTGTTAATGAGTGGAGTCTTGACAGCGCTTTTTCTTGCCACAGCAGGAGAAGGGTTCTATCTCGCGGCAAAGCTCCTCATCAGTGCACACATGCCCATTTCAGTAGTAGAGGCCTTGATTACTGGCGTAGTCATAAGTGGCCTATTGAAGATCAGGCCTGAGGTATTTGAAGCATGATCAAGAATACAGTGTTTAGAACCATCACAATAGCGATCCTCTTTTGTTTCATTTTGTGGGGCAATGCCTCTGCCCATAGGGTGATAGCATTTGCCTCATATGATGGGCGTATCATCACTGTTGAAGGCTACTTGTCTGGGGGCGAAAGGGTTAGAAATGGTAAGGTCATAGTAAAGGACAGTACTGGCCACACCGTGGCTACAGGTAAAACAGATGAAAAAGGTATATTTTCCTTTGACCCAAAGGGAAAACCACCATTTTCAATAGTGCTCAAGGCTGGGCCTGGGCATTTGGCCAAGACGGTCATAAATATCCCAAAGAGTCCACCAAAAGACATATCTCGCAAGATGGTGCATAGAGGGTCCAGTGCGAGTCCCTCCAATAGCGCTTCAAGGAGAGAGCCGTCTAATGGGAGTCTATCTTCGGCAAAAACGGTTTGCCCAAATGATGCAATCCTCGCAAAACTCGAATCCATTAGACTTGATATAGACGAACTTAGAAGGGACCAAGAGCAGGTCCGTTTGCATGACATCCTGGGTGGAATTGGATATCTATTTGGGATCTTTGGACTTATAGCCATACTAAAGAGTAGGGATAAGAAAAGTTGACCTGCGAAAAGTTCTCAACCGGTTCCAGTTTTTTTCATAGGTGCGATCCAAGGGTAAAGATCGTGATCCTTACACTGGCTGCATGGGTTGTAGCAACTCTAAACACCCTTACTTATCAATTGCTGGCCTTGGCCTTGGCATGGACTATGTTGATTGTTTCGCGCCTTCCCAAAAAAGAGGTACTTGTACGACTCCTGGGCTTTAACGCCTTTTGTCTACTCATATGGCTGACCACACCATTTACTACCAGTGGAGAGGTCCTCTTCCATCTGATTGGCCCTTTAGAGATATCAAAAACTGGAGTCATGAGCGCATTAGAGGTCACTCTAAAGTCCAATGCCATTTTGTTCATGACCCTCTCTATGCTCTCTACCTCCACCATTACACAGATTACTCATGCCCTCTCCCACCTGAAGGTTCCACCTCGAGCAATCCAGCTCTTTTACTTCACCTGGCGCTACATCCATGTGGTGTCCCAAGAGGCAAAAAAAATACAAGAAGCCATGAGGCTCAGGGGCTTTCGTTTTAGGACAAGCCTCTACACCTACAGATATATAGGCTATTTTCTTGGGGCCATTTTTATAAAGAGCTACGATGCGGGGATCCAGGTACAAAGGGCCATGGAGCTCAGGGGCTTTAATGGCACTTTTTGGCTTATAGACCATTTCACCTTAAAAAAGGCAGACATGGTGTTTTTTGCCTTGGGCATTGGGACAATAGGTCTAATCTTCTTTGGAGATCACTTTGGCTACCTTTAAAACTTACCCGTTGATTGGGCTCAAAGACATAAGCTTTGGATATGCACCAGAAGAAACCGTGCTTGAGGGGATAGACTTCAATGTATTCGAAGGAGACAGGATACACCTAAAGGGCCCAAATGGGGTGGGTAAGACTACTTTGTTTTACCTGATACTGGGGCTCTTGCGGCCAAAGAGTGGTCATGTTGAACTTTTTGGGCAAATCTGCCAAGAGGAAAAAGATTTTTTCCACGCGAGATCCCGAATTGGCTTTCTTTTCCAAGACCCAGATCATCAGCTCTTTTGCCCCACAGTACTAGAGGACGTCTGTTTTGGGCCAATGAACCATGGGATGACAAAAGAAGAGGCCATAAAAAGGGCCAACGAGGTACTGGATTCGCTAGGGATTTCACACCTAGCCCAAAGACCCCCTTACCAACTCTCGGGAGGGGAAAAAAAGCTTGCTGCACTGGCCACAATATTGTCCATGGACCCTGAAATATTACTCTTGGACGAACCATTTAATGGTCTGGATCCAAAGGCCAGGCAAAAGACAGTGAGAATTTTAGAAGACTTTAAGGGCAAGGCATTGGTCATAGTCTCCCACTACGAGCGGATGCCCAGGGGCCTGATCAATAAAGTGGCTTATCTCAAGAGGGATGGCGTACTGGTTCAAGAGGCCTTTAGTACAGGTAGCTCTACAAAGAAGGTCGTGCCATTCCCAGGGTGAGACTCAAACCACACCCGCCCTCCATGGGCCTCGATCAGGGAACGCACAATGGCAAGACCCAGCCCTGTTCCCAGTGGCCCTTTTGTGGTAAAAAATGGGGTAAACACCTTTTCTCTATCCTCCTCACTTATACCAGGGCCATTGTCCCTCACTTCTATTCGTACTCGTTCTCCGTGCACCCCTAGGGCCACTCTGACCTCACTACCCTCGTCTGATACATCTGAGGCATTGGTGATCAGGTTTACCATTACCTGCCTTAGGGCATCCTCATCTACATAGGCGAGACACTCTTTTACATCTGTTTCGAAGACAAATTTTAGGCCCTTTGGATTCATGAACTTAAAGGACGCCACAATCACCTTGAGAAAATTTACAAGGTCTATGGCCTTCAGCTCCAGTTCAGGCCGCTTTGAAAACAACCTCACATTTTCTGTAAACTTCTGCAAGCTCTTTAGCTCTTTTCTAAAGTTATCAATAAGTTCTCTTCCTCTTTTACTCAATTTCTCTTCAGACAGTTGATACTCGATGACAGAAAAACGGTTTAACATATTACCGACTTCGTGGATGAGCATCGATGACAATTCTCCCAAGATCACAAGATTTTGTTCCATTGCCTCATACTCGGTCTCTTCTATCCGTTTTTTCAAATTGGCCTTAAGGGCCACAAGCATCTTGTTAAAGGCATTGGAGAGCTTCTCGAGTTCGTCAGAAGTGTTGATCTCTGTTATTGTATCGAGGTCGCCACTGGACACCCTCTTTACACCTTCCATGAGTTTTCGAAGTGGTCTTGCCACAAAATAGTGGACAGAGTAAGCACCAATAAGCACTGTAATGAGAAATGTAAGTGCAGCGATGGAAAAGACTGTTAACTTTAGGGACCTAATGTCCTTTTTGAGATCTTCCAGCCCCATGTAAATGCGTACAACTCCCAACTTTTCTGTGACTTGGGATAGATTCCCTATTACTGCCTCCTCATCTGTAAACTTTTGGCTCTCGCCAAGGATATCTGCACTAAAAACCATGACCCCATGAGGAGATTCCCTTTTACCAAGCTCCACCAGTGGCTGCCCCTTGTTTCCAAGGATCTCCAACCCTACAACATCTTTTTGTAGCATTACCACCTTGGCGCTATCCATGATGAGGTCTGGATTCCATGCAAGAACTGGATATGTACTCAGTTGAGCTAGGAAGTGTGCAACTGCATCGCCACGTTCTTCTATCTCGCTGGTAATAAGATTCTGGCCATAACGTATGAATACAAAAGACAACGTCAAAAGCGACATCGCCTCAGCTATGAGGAAGATACAAACTATTTTGGGTGCAAGTCTAAGCCTCATGGCCTCACTATCACCACAGGAACTCCAAATATCCTTTGTGGTGGTTCTAGGTTCTCCTTCTCCTTGGTCTGCTCATTTAATAGGACCTGAAATTCTTTAGGTGGCTCTGGTGGGATCTCTGCAACCTCTTTTCCAAGCAAAATCTCTTTTCCCATCGCCCACACCTGTTCGCCAATGGGGTAGAAAGGCACTTCAATTGCCACATCTGCTCCCATCTTGAGATAGGCCCTTGAAAGACCCATCACAAAGACATGGTTTTTCTTACACCACTCAAGGACAAACCGTATGGTCTGTGGAGAATCATATACTGCCGTATCTGGCACCATAAGGAGCCCCTTAATCCCTTTTTGGGAGATAACTTTGAGGGCATCATAGACTGAGTGCTCTTTATCTATTCTAAATAGGTAGACATGGATGTCGTATAGCCTACTAAGTGAAAAAAGTTTCTTGTCTAAGGGCCACTGTTTTCCACATAGGACGGCAATGGTGTCTGCGCCTATTGTCTTAGAAAATATCCTGGCCAAAAGGGCCTCACTAATCTTCAGGTGGACCCCTGTGGCATTTTTAGTACTATAACGCCACCAAGAAGTCACGAGAGAATAGACAATTGGGACCCCGTGGATGTTTTCTAGGGCAAAATTCGTTGCCGGAGTGCCAATGGTAAAGATCAAAGGGAGCTGTTTTACATCGAGGCCTAGGGCCTTGGGTGGGTGATCAAGCCCCTTTGAGACATCATAGGATCTTACCCTAACATAACCCAGTCGTTGGGCCAATAGATCCCTTTTAACTGCATCCTCTATCCCTCTTTCCACATCCTTATAGGCCTCATAACCACCTGAGGTAAAGATTACAAGATCCTTCGCAGAGACCGACGAGCCGCCTGCACATAGAATGCACAAGGTCATTGTAAAAAGTAACGAGATGAATCTCTTCAACACACCCACCTTAAATGGTTCCCTTTTTTACAGGGCCTCAACGTGAACCGCCTGATCAATACCTAAATGTCAACTCCAGATACAACTCTCGAGGCCGTTGGGGGATCATGGGAAGACTGCCCCCAAACCTGTGGTCTTCATTTTGGGCACCAGCGGTATAGTAATCTACATTCAAGAGATTGCGTGCATCAAACCGCAATTCTACACCTTCGATGGGAAGGTGATAGGAGACGTGGGCATCCAATATCAGTGCCCCTTTTATCTTTCCCCCATGGTATAGTGGATTGTCTGGTAGGGTATGGATACCACTCCACCATCTGGACCTAAGATCTATTAATAGCCTCTCAATAGGCCTAAGCGTTAGACCAAGCCCAAACTTATGGGTCGAAACCTTGGGCGAATCAAAGGTATCTCCATCCACCTCCGACCTGGCATTTAAAAAGGAATACCACAACCTGTAGGATATGGTCTTGGTTACGTCTCCATTTATCATCAGATCCAGACCGAATGTCCGCTGTCTGC
>WGBU01000172.1 GCA_015494155.1 Deltaproteobacteria bacterium
AGCCCCAGGGGCATCCCAGCCTATATTGAGGAGATGGTGCTCGACTGGCTTGCAGTGGGTATCGACCCTGAAAGGGCCACGATATTCGTTCAGTCAGACCTTAAAGAACATGCTGAACTGCACCTCCTTTTTTCAATGATTACCCCTGTCTCATGGCTAGAGAGGAATCCCACATACAAGGAGCAACAAGAAGAGCTCAAACAGCGCGACCTCGCAACCTATGGCTTTTTGGGGTACCCTGTGTTACAGGCGGCAGACATCCTCATCTACAAGGCGCACAAGGTACCAGTTGGTGTGGATCAGCTTCCACACCTGGAGCTTACAAGGGAGATTGCAAGACGCTTTAACTACCTATATGGAGAGACTTTTCCCATCCCAGAACCACTTTTGGCAGAGGTGCCCAAGCTGCCAGGGCTAGATGGTCGGAAGATGAGCAAGAGCTACGGCAATGCCATCTTCATTTCAGAGGAACCAGACGAACTCAGAAAAAAGGTGCGCACCATGGTCACCGACACAGAGCGGCCTAGAAAGCAGGACCCAGGCGACCCTGAAAACCGCTGCCTAGCCTTCAATCTCCACAAACTCTATCTTCCCCAGGAGAGGGTCGCCCAGATCGTGGAAGAATGTAAGGCAGCTCGACTTGGGTGCGTACAGTGCAAGGCCGAACTCGCAGAGGCCATCGTTACATTCCTTGAACCCATTCAGGCAAAGAGGCGTGAACTACAGGCCGAAAAGGGTAAGGTGAAGGAGATCCTGGAGGCTGGAGCGCAAAGGGCCAGGGCTTTTGCCAAGACCACCATGGACGAGGTGAGAGACACCCTTTGGCATGGGAAATAGTAAAAGAGGCTGCTGCCCCTCTCACTGTCAATATAGAGGCCTTTGAAGGCCCACTAGACCTACTCCTGCACCTCATAAAGAAGAACGAGATCGAGATCTCGGACATCCCGATTGCCCTCGTTACAAGGCAATATCTGGAATACCTCGAGCTAATGAGGAGTCTAGACATAAGTATTGCCGGTGAATACCTGGAGATGGCAGCCACCCTCCTCTATATAAAGTCACAGATGCTTTTACCCAAGAGGGAAAGCGGACCAGACGAGGAGGAGGCCACCGCTGAAGACCCACGTGAACTCTTAAAGGGGCCCTTGGAGGCCCTCCTGGAAATAAAGGAACTCGCAAAACTCCTCTTAAAAAGGCCCATGCTCGGCCAGGATGTGTTAACCTCACCTGGCACGCCACACGCCGAATCCAACGAAGACGAGATCAATCTTGGTGATCTCACCCTCTATGAACTACTCCGTGCCTACCTAGGGGCCATGGAGAGAAAGAGGCAGAAACGTACACTCCTTTTGGAAAAGCGCGCCTTTCGTATTGAAGATGAGATCCAAAGGATCAGGGACTATCTTGGAAAGAGCCCAGTAGTGAGCTTTTTCGACCTCCTGGGTTCCAATGAAAAGGTGCGGATCATCACGGTCTTTATGGCCATCCTGGAGCTTGCAAAAAATGGGGCCATACGCCTTGTGGTACGGGACGACGAGGAACTCGTAATCGTCAGTTCGGCATCGTCCAGCCACCCAGCCCAAGGAGCTCTATCCCAAACGTGATCCTGGTCTCGTCCCTGTCTATGTGGAGAAGGCCGTTTAGTGCCCAGCAACCAGACTCGTATCTAAGGCCGTACTCAGATTCGAGGTCCTTTTCCTGTTCAAAACTCTTCTTGACCCTGTATCTCCCATAGAGACGCTCCATGATGCGGCCCTCGAGATAGAGATTGAATTCATTTATATTAGTAATTTCACTATACCTATAGGCAAGATCCATGGAAGAGATGCGCCAGACACTGCCATGGGCCCAGATATTGTAGGATGTGAAACCATCGCTATAGACATTGTATGTGGTATCGTAACGCAGGAACGTGTTGCCCAGGTACAATTCCACTTCACCATAGATGTCTGAAAAGTGCCTTCCCTTGGCCCTGTATCGAGTGGGTAGGCTTTTGCCCTCCATCTCATAGCTCTCTCGAACCTTGAATCTCAAAAGATCGTGATATGCACCAGCCCCACTCTTTTTGGTGAGGAAAGAGAGTAGTTCGAGGGTGATCCTGTTTTCACCTGGTAGCCTGTCCAATTCATCTATGTCTGGCAGGCTTGCCTGGCTATTGTGTGGCCTATAGGTGTAAAGAAGGCGTGGTCTAATGCTGTGCCTCAGCGCATGCCCTAGGCCATAGAAATGCTCCATGGTGGTGGTGGCGTCTAGGTCGAAGCGGGGGGAAAGCTTGTTTTTTGTGGTGTAGGAGCCCCCCTCCACCCTAAAAAATCGCTCCTCAAGGGTAGTACCGAGGGTGAGGTCCACTGCGTTAAACAGGTTGAGGGGTGCCTCAAGGGTTGGTGCAGCATAGATCCTCTGTTCCTTAAGTCCCTCCTCGCGCCAATAGTTCACATAGGAGACATCGTAAGATGCATAAATGGGGAATGGAAGCCTCGAATCTTCCAGCCCAATCCTCTTCTTAAAACCCTTCAGGTTGACACGGGGCAGGGTCTGGATCGTAGAGTCCTGGTCACCTGGGATCTGGTTGTCGTTGTAGCGAAGTTGTGCCCCAATGAATGAGTCACTCGTCTCCCTTTGGGCCTGGACATATGAGGGCCTTATGAGGTCCGAGTCGTCGGCCAGGAATCGATGGAAAAAGCGGTGGAAGGTCCTATCTGTTCTGCCATAACCCATGGGCCCATAGTCGAATTCCTGGAGGTAGTCCATGTCGCTTATGAGGTCGATGTCTGCAAGGCCCTTGAATCCATATGGGAGTTCCTGGTTGAATTTCGCCCTTAGCCACCATCTCTTTTCATTCTCCCTGGAATAGCCATCTCCATTGAAGTCGTGGTCGTTCTCTGTATCTATGAGGAAGTTGTACCTTATGATGCCGCGCGACTCCTGAGACGCCATGTATCTAAACTCGACCCCCTGCATCCAACCCCTCTTGGATATGGGATTCTGGTAAAAGGTCATGTCTGCACTGTCGTTGAGCACTAGATAGTAGGGTACATTGATGCCGAAGCCGTTTCTCTTAGAAGTGGAGATACTGGGGATGAGAAGGCCGCTCTTTTTGTATTTGTTGAGGGGCACCTTGACCCAAGGGCTATAGAGTATCGGCAGGGATCGCACCCTGAACTTGGTGCCCCTGGCCGTCACCATACCATCTTCATCCAGGGAAAGGCGCTTACATGCAAAGCTCCACGCCTGTTTTGGGGGAGAACAGGTGCTAATAACCGCATCCTTTGCCTCATACTCCTGTAGCCCCTTTTTTTCCAGCTCCTTTGCCTCTATGTGGAGATGGTTCCCAGAGAGAAAGAGCCTGGCAGATTCGAGTTCTCCAATGCCGCTTTTTACATTGAAGCGACCAGAGGAGGCATAGATCCTGTCACGCCCCATCTCTATTGCCACACCACCATAGGCCACAGCCTCACCACTCTTCCAATTAAAGGTGATCCTGTCTCCCTTTATTACCATGTCTTTGTTCTTGACCACCACTGAGCCCTCTCCCACCACCACATTGGAGGCGTGGTAGAATATGAGCCGCTGGGCAGTGATGGTCCACTTGCCCGGGTGGTCGAGAGAGATCGGGTCTGCATGGTCACGGGCGTGCCTGGGGCCTGTATACCGACCCTCAATCTTTGCCTTTGAGTAGGCAGGCCTTGGCCCTGGCCAAGGTATGCCAATAAGCACGAGAAGGATTACCCAAAGGGGGTTAAGCCTCATGGGGCGCTATCCTCTTGGCATGCCTTTCATAGGCAAAACGTCTCACCACCTGATTCCTCCAAAACATCTTGAGACCGATTCCAGCCATCATGGGTAGTGTGATGGGCCTTGAGACCACCCTGGCCCGCCCTGCCTTTATGGCCTCTATTACTGCATCTGGGTCTTGTTCGCTCTTAATCATGGTGTATGTGAGCCCGAATTGTCTCCTCTGGTGGGCATCTGATGTGCCCACGAGAGGGATGTCGAGCCTCATGGCGATCCTCGCCGCAAATCTATTGAAGTCTACCATGGGGGAATAGAAGTGCGAAATCTCCACTGCGTCAAACAATTCGATGTGGCGGAGAAAACGCCCCCTAAGGGCACAGAACCCAGGGAAAAATGGGTGCGGTGCCACAATCAAGGTGTTTTTGTCCCGCAGCTCTCTCAGTGAGGCAATGGAATCCCGCCTCACTTTATGCGGGTCCACATTGTAGAGCAATACGTGGCGCCCTTCTATGGTGGCCTCCATCCCAGGGATGAGTACTATGCCCCGTTCCAGGGCATAGTCCCTGAGGTAGTGGGAATATGTCATCTTGTTGTGATTGGTGATGGCGAGCACCTTGTAGCCCTTTTCATGGGCCATGTCTATGAGATCGATGGCCGAATATAAGATGAGGTCCTCTGGGTCTTCCCTGGTATGGATGTGTATGTCTGCCTTGAGTTCCTTCATTAGTAAGGGGCTCTCCTTATCCTGATGGCATACAATAACGGAGATATAAAAACTTCCAATATAAAAAACAGTGCAACCAGGTAAATTATCTCCTGATAATCAAGGCCGAGCTCCTGCCTCAATACCAAAAGTGGGATGAGTGCCTCTGGGACCTGGTCGATACCCGTTGCCCTTTTACCGCTCTGAAGCCCCATCCGTCTTTTTACAAACGAAGAGGCAAGGTCTCCGCCCATGGAGAGGAGTGAAAGCCTTGCGCCAAGGAGAAGCCCTAGCCCCAATATCTGGGATACTATGGATGTAAAGATGAGACTGGCCAAGATACCCCTAAAGGTCTTGTGGTCGCCAAAGAGCCTCCTTCCATCCCAGAGGGTGAGACCGAGGTCCACTGGGGTGGAAAATCTCTTTCCCATTAGCACCCTTGAAAGGATGGGTGCACTGTTGGCCACCCCTAAGAGGACGAGGATGGAAAGGTCTTTTTTAAAGAGACTCCACCACTCCAATGATTATAATTCTCCGTGCACCACTCAATGGGACCGTTTTCTCCACATACTCAAAGCGCCACCCCTCTTTACTTAGTATATTGGCAAATTCATCCAATTCCATTAACCCCTTTGGCCCCTTCATGAGTATGAGTCGTCCTTGGGGGGCGAGGTATGGTCTCGAGATACGGGCCATGGTCAAGAGGTCTGAGACCGCCCGCGATATCACCACATCATAGGAGGCCTTAACGAGGGGCGCAACAGGGACCAGGGGTTTCAGGGTGGCGTGGATGGCCTCGATACCGCGGAGCCCGAGCACACCTATGACGTATCTAAGAAAGGATACCCGGCGCCTCCTTGAATCTACTAAGGTGGCCGAGAGTGGAGGGGATAGGACCTTCAGCAACAGTCCAGGGACACCGGCGCCGCTTCCCACATCCAGCAGTCTAATGTCCCCACCACCTATGGATGGGAGGACTGTCAGGGTGTCTCCCAAGTGGTGAATGACCATGGACTCCAGGTCTTTAAACCCGGTAAGGTCCATGCGTTGGTTCCAGACGGCCAGTTCTTCAAAATACCTTGTAAGCCTCTGGCACACCTCTTGAGAGACCGAGGTCCCAGAGGCCCTTAGCACCCTTTTTACAGCCTCAAAACTCTTCTGGCCGCTGGGCGAGATTTTCAAAGGAGGAGTACCTCGAGACAAAGGCGAGCTTTACAGTGCCTGTTGGGCCGTTTCTCTGCTTGGCTACTATGATCTCTGCAATACCCTTGTTGGGGTTGTCTTCTGAACGGTTGTATACCTCGTCCCTGTAAATGAATGCAATGAGGTCTGCATCCTGTTCAATAGCCCCCGACTCCCTTAGATCTGCCATCTGGGGCCTCTTGTTGGGGCGCTGTTCGACGTTTCTGTTTAACTGGCTTAGGGCGACCACTGGCACCTGTAACTCCTTGGCCATGGCCTTGAGGGACCTCGAGATCTCGCTTATCTCCTGTTCGCGGCGTTCGAGGCCCGCCCTTGAACGCATGAGCTGAAGATAGTCTACCACCACCATCCCCAGCCCTTGCTCCATCTTGAGTCTCCTTGCCTTGGCCCGCATCTCGGTCACGGTGATGGCAGGGGTCTCGTCAATAAAAATAGGTGCCTCAGACAGGTGGCCTGCTGCCTGGGTGATCTTTGGCCACTCCTTGTCTGGAAGAAAACCTGTCCTGAGCTTGTGGGCGTCCACCTTTGCCTCTGAAGAGAGCATCCTCAAGACCAACTGTTCGCTTGCCATTTCCAACGAGAATATGGCCACTGGCACCCCATGTTCTAGTGCTGCGTGTTGTGTAATATTGAGTGCAAAGGCGGTCTTTCCCATACTGGGCCTGCCAGCAATGATGATCAGGTCCGATGGCTGAAAGCCAGCAGTCATCTTGTCAAGCTCTG
>WGBU01000173.1 GCA_015494155.1 Deltaproteobacteria bacterium
CCAAACTTATGGGTCGAAACCTTGGGCGAATCAAAGGTATCTCCATCCACCTCCGACCTGGCATTTAAAAAGGAATACCACAACCTGTAGGATATGGTCTTGGTTACGTCTCCATTTATCATCAGATCCAGACCGAATGTCCGCTGTCTGCCAGTATTTATGGGATATTCGGCCACTGCATCACCAAGTCTGTTCACTTCATCCTCGTACAAAGTGACTCCAGAGAGCTTCCCACCGGCTTCTTGGATTATGTCCTTTGCCTCACTATAGAAGGTGGCAAGATTCATACTAAATTTAGAGAATCTTCTGAGAAAGTTTATCTCATATACACTTATCTTCTCTGGCTCCAGTTTTTTGCCCACCACATCTGGTGGAAGATGGACGTAATTTGTACCTAACCACTCTTTATAGCGAAAATAGGCAGACGGCGAGATAAAGGCAGTACCGTAAAGGAGCTTTACAGTACTGGCATCACATGGTGAAAATATGAATCCAATCCGGGGGTTCACAGTCTTATCATGATTGAATGTATCCCAGTCATATCTCACCCCAAAGATACCCTTGAGTTTTGTGGTGACATCGTGTGAGGCCTGGGCATAGATACCATAGGTCCAGTAATCCCTTTCTCTAATAGGGGGCACATCAACCAGGCCGATGCCAGGGATCTCAACCTCTTTCACTGGGAATTCATCGAACTCATCTCCCTCGTCAAATATCGTCCTGGAATTTATATATGGAAAGGTAGAGACACGCCTCACAGAAAGACCTAGACCTAGGTCCGTCCTCTCAATCGGCCTCCAGAGGATCTGCTCTCTCCACTCGCCTGCCTTGGACCTCTCATAGATGTAATTATCAAAGGTATACCTCCCATAGTCGCTTGTTGGGTCCAGTTCATAATATTGGTAATTAAAGAGGCTTTTAAGGGTAAGGGAGTCAGAGAAGTCCCTCGTATTTTCAAGGGCAATAGAAAAGGTCCTTATCTCTGCCTTATCTTTCTTGAGTTGACTCCTTCCCGAATAATAAGAGGTCTGGATATTATTTGGTTGCCTCGTATACATATACTCTCCGAAAAGGCGCCAGTCACTTAGCTCTCCATCGAAAAAGAAGTCATAGTCCTGTTCAGGGGTCTCATAAGGTCGATTTGGATCATATATATGGGTCTTCTTACCAAAACCATTGTCAATCAACTTGTTCTTGTATTCGTCTCGCATATTGAAATCGTTACTCCTGTAGCCATGGGCATACAGTCTAATCCCACTCTTGGGCCCAAACGACTTTGAAGCGATACCATATGCCTCATAGGTATCGTTACGCCCTACCCTAACCGCAGTGACACCTTCTTTTCCCACTTTTGATGGCCTTTCAGTAACTAGGTTTATGACCCCAGAAAAGGCGTCTGCACCATAGACAGCAGAGGCTGGGCCATAGAGTATTTCTACCTGTTTGAGGTGCCAAAGGGAGAGTTGATGCCCAAATACCATGTGGGTCCCATTCATGGGATTCAATGGGATTCCATTTAGGAGGACCTGAAGCTTGTTGTTTCCCCAGATGCCCCTTGGGATTACGTACGTACCCCCATCCTGTCCCCCAATACGCTCTTGGATATCGAACCCTGGCACATCCTTTAATAGGTCTACAAGGTCTGTATAGCCCCTCTGCTGAATCATCTCTTGTGTGATCACTACCACAGTACCTGGTGCCTCACTCACCTTTTCTTCCAGTCGCGATACCACTGTCACCCTCTCGTCAAAGGCGAAGAAGAGCTCTTCTGGTGCCCTGGTGAACGGGACAGCAGACGCCTTGGTCTTTGATACCATCAACAGGAGAAAAAACACGATTAAACATACTTGCCTATGGTCGATATGCATCAGGTAGAAAGACTTAGTATCCATTCCCTCACACCCTTTTTCTCACGTGCCCACACGGCTGCATCCAATCTCCTTGAGATAAACTGGTCAAAGATTGAGTGTATGATAAGCCTTGCTTCTTTAAGGACATTCAGCTTTAGTAGAACTAACCCCCTGGCGCCCTCTATGGCCGTAACCTCTTCCAAAGTATCGTCAAATCCACTCACTATCTTGAGGCCATGGAAGTCCAACGCCTTACTGCTGATGGTGACCTCCATGGTGATAGTTTCTGTCTTGATGACAAGCCTTGCCCTGGCCACTTTTTTCCCCAACAAAAGCCCTATCTTGGCCTCTTTCATCTCCTGGGCCGCCCTTCCCAAGCACTGTACCATCTCCCGGTTGGACTGGGTTCCACTCTCAAGCCGCACCAGTTTGACGAACTGAATGAATACATCACCCACAGAGGGGATAGAGAAAAGGCCACCGCCTGCTTCACACCTCCACCAAAGCCATGTCAAAAATTCCGCCCCCAAAAACTCCATCTCACGCAGGCGTTCCACGGCTCCTCTTTCTGTTGGGCTAGTTTCCATCTAAGGTCCCCCTCTTTTTCTCACGACACGAAGCTATCTGGCGTGAGTCCGCGCAATAGATCAGGGCCACCCACTCCCTCGGCCATGGTATAGGGAATTAGGGGCTCTGGCATGATCTCAAAGGATCGTTTAAAGAAACCCTGGAATTCTCCGATCACTTTGGAAGATGTAGAAAAGAAATATACTATTCCCTCCTCTAGGTCCCAGGCCACATCAATGATGGTTGGAACCGGAAGGACCTTTTGGAGCAGCATAAACTCCACGCGCTCCCTAAGCTTCTTTTTTACTAGTCTAGGCAGTCTCTTTATCCCCTTCTCCTCCATATACTTCAATTCCTCCAGGGCCAGGTATTTCTTTAATAGGGCCCTTGGCACCTTCCGCTCATCAATTCGCATAGAAAAGATGGCGAAATCGCCCAATATGGAAGAGGCAACGTCGAATTGAGGGGAAAAGGGCTCAAAGGGGCTGGTCCAGCCTATACGCTTTGAAAGTCCTTCCACTTCTTCCCTGAAAGAATGGGTGGAAAGGACGCGGACAACCCACCCAGATACATCTGTAAGGCCTTCTGGCACCTCTGCCCTGAAACAAGAAAAGCTATATGAACTCCCCAATATTCCCATTAGTGCCCCGCCTATTTAGCTAACTTTGTGAAAGGAGTTATTGCGTCAAGTCATATGTCCAGGTGGTCGGCCACTACTGAAAAGAGGCGCGGGTCCACCTGGACCTTCAACCTGATGGCAAATATATCGTCTCCTTTTGGATCGCCATCCCTTTTAATAGGGGCAGATGCCACCAGGCAATTCAACTTGACTAGGTCCTTTTCGGTTGTGAGAATCATATCTGCTTTTTTTTCAGTTGACCAGCGTTTTAGTCGAAGAAGGTCATCGATATCATATAAATGGTGGTCCCTAAAGACCTTTATATCCATAAGATTGCAACCAAGTCGCATGATCATCTCTTTAAATGACTCAGGATCTCCTATACCACAAAATGCAACCACCCTCTTACCCTCCAACCGCTCCAGACCTTGCCCTGGTCTTTGACCTGAAAGTGGAATGAGTGATTCTGGGTAAAAAACCATGGGGAACAACTCCTTTTTTGGGAAGAACTCCTCAAACGGTGCTAAAAGATGTGTTGACTTTATGTGAGGCACTTTTGAGATAACTATGATATCAGCATGTCTTGCCACATCGAGAGGTTCTCTCAATCTCCCCCCAGGAAATACGCGTTGGGCATTTAAATCCACGTTGTATGGGAAAAGCAGTATGTCAAGGTCTCGCTTGATTCGAAGGTGCTGGAATCCGTCGTCCAATACGATGATATCCGCCCCCCTTTCCCTTGCAAGCCTTGCAGCCTCGACCCTGTTGGAGCCTACTATGATAATCGGGCCATCATCCATACCATGTTGACGACACCATTGTGTCACTCTTAAAGCGAGCATATATGGCTCATCCCCTGCCTCCATGGGCCCCATGCCTATTTCCCCTTGGACGATCAACTCCTTGGGCCCTTTACCCACTGTGCCCTTGTATCCCCTGGTGAGAACTGCTGGTCGCATCCCCCTTTTAATGGCCCACTTGACCACCTCCTCCACAAGGGGTGTCTTCCCCGTACCGCCCAAAAGTAGATTGCCGATGCTCACTACTGGGATACCAGGTGAATAGGCCTCTAAGACCCCTCGATCATAAAGGTGCCGTCTAAGCCGCATGATTGCTCCATAAAGGGGTGAAATGGGTCTTCCTAGTAAAAAGAGCCTATCTTCTAACCTTCTATTCACTGACCACCTCTTCTATGAGGTCCACACACCGCTTGGCAACACCGCGCAGACTCTTTACACATGAAAGGGCATCTTGTCCCATGCGGGCCCTCTCTTCAGGTGACCTGATCAACTCTATTAGTGCCTCTGAGAGTTCTTCTCTGGATTCCACCCTGAGCAGCCCCCCTCCCCTTTGAAGCTCATGGCAAAGATCCTCGATTGCTTCTATATATGGCCCTACTAAGACCGGTACCCCAAGATTTGCTGGCTCAAGTACATTGTGTCCCCCTACTGGTACAAAGGTCCCTCCCATAACTGCAATGTCACCTATGGCATAAAAAGATTGAAGTTCTCCAAGGGTATCCACAACGATACAGTCTGGGCCAGAAGTGTCCTTGGTCTCCTGCTCTTTCTCTAGTTCTGACCTAAGACATACGCTCATTCCAGCCCCTTTGAACGTTTCAGCCAATCGCCTTGAGACCTCCGGGTACCTTGGTGCCACGATAAATGTTACTTCATCGCTTAGTCCTGCCTCCCTTAGTTTCTCATGGCAGTAGTTAATCACCTGTTCCTCTCCTTGATGGATACTACCGAAGACGACATTCACTCGTCCACTATTTGCTATTATCTCCAACACCCCTTTGAGCGCCGATAAAAGGGCCGTCCTGTCTGTACAAGGGACGTTATCGAGCTTTAAGTTTCCAATACTATATAAGTTCCTCGGCCCAAGCCCAATCTCTAAAAGCCTCATCTTGTCTTTCTCAGACTGCATCAACAACAGGTCAAACGGCCCATAGAGGAGTTGTGCCAGGCCTCGAAAGAGAGACAACCTCTTTTTGGCCCTCTTAGAAATGCTTCCATTCACAAGGATGAGTCGCGAACCACCCCTCTTCATGGTCCAAAAAAGATTTGGCCACACATCGGTCTCCACCACTATGAGGCAACAAGGTGAAAGGCAATTTTTTACCCGGTGGAAACAAGGAGAAAAATCGAACGGCATGGCAAATGTGTGATCTATAAAATGCCCACACCTCTTTCTGAGCTCATCGAGCCCTGTAACAGTGGAAGAGGAGCCCACAATAATGGCCTTGGGCCACCTCCTTCGGATCTCTTCTATTAGCGGCTTAGAGGCCCTCACCTCCCCAAAAGAGAGTGCGTGTATCCAAAAAAGTGGCCAGATCTTCGGGCTTCTTTCCGCAGGCAAAGAGGAATCACGGTAGAGGCCAAGCCTTTTGAGCAAATGGAGTGCCTTTTTTGGTCTCCTAAGCCGTACAATGAAGAGCCCCAAGAGTAGGGGTGGATAGATCAACCACTGAAGGATCTTGTAAAAAAAGTACAAGAATGGGGGGCTCACACCTGGTTCAAGGCCTCTTTTTAGGCTCATATAACCGACAGTCCTCTCCAGAGCTTTCCTTTACCACCAGCCACGGATTCTTTTTGGCCTTAAAACCAAATGCCCTACATCCATATGGCTTCTGCCTGTCCCACGTGATAAAATAATATTTGCAATTCCAACACCTTTTCTTATCCATTTATGTTATGACGGACCGTGTAAGACTCCAAAAATTTATTGCTGCATCTGGCCTATGTTCCAGGAGGAAGGCCGAGGCCATCATCCTGGAAGGGAGGGTCAAGGTAAATGGGACTACTATAACCAAGCTCGGCACCAAGATCGACCCCAAAATAGACCAGGTCACAGTAGATGGCCAATTGATAAAACCCCCTGTAGAGCCCACATACCTTGTATACTACAAGCCACGGGGTGTACTCACCACTATGAATGACCCTCAGGGCCGCCCTACCATCCTGGACTTTTTGAGGCAAAAGGGGCTGTTTCCAGAGGGTACTAGGGTCTATCATGTAGGGCGGCTAGACAAGGAAAGCGAGGGCCTATTGCTCCTCACCAACGATGGCGAACTCACCCATGGGCTACTCCACCCATCAAAAAAGGTGGAAAAAGAGTATATTGTTACAGTAACAGGTGCTCCATCAAAGGGCAAAATTGCAAGGCTCGAACAGGGTGTCACCATACAGGGTAAACTGACCCAACCCTGTTCAATAGAAAAAATTAGAGGATATCCAGATAGAACCACCTATCGTGTAAGGCTCAGGGAGGGACGAAAGAGACAGATACGCTATATGTTTAGGGCAATAGGGCATAAGGTGGTACGACTCGTACGGGTAAGGCTCGGTCCTGTGACCATATCTGGTCTAAGGCCAGGGGATGTCCGCCCGCTGACAAGACACGAGATCACTGCCCTCAGAAGGGCTGTGTCTTGTAAAGACCGTAGTCCTTCATCTTGTAAATCAAGGCAGGCAGACTGATCTCCAAAAGCTTTGCTGCCTGTGTCTTATTGCCGCGTGTCCTCTGGAGTGCCCGCTGGATGAGCTTCTTTTCTAGGACCCGGCTACACTTCTTAATTGACAGCACAGAGTCGTCGATGTCCAACTTTTGGATATTGTCTTCCACCACAAGGTTTTCCAGCATATAGGGTGGCAGGTCCTCCTTTTGGATCACGTCTCCTTCACAGAGTACCATGGTGCGCTCCAAGACATTCTCCAACTCCCGCACATTTCCAGGCCATGGATAATCCATGAGGATCTGCATTGCATCTGGGCTCACGCCCTTAATCTTAGTACCAAGGCGTGAGTTGAACCTCTGTATGAAAAAGTCTACCAAAAGCGGGATATCTTCGCGCCTCTCTCTAAGCGGTGGAAGTGAAATGCGGAGCACATTTATCCTGTAAAAGAGGTCATTTCGAAAGTTGCCCTTTCTAACCTCCCTTTCAAGGTCTTTACTGGTGGCAGCCACTATCCTGACGTCTACCTTTACTGTGCGCGTATCGCCTACAGGACGAATCTCTTCCTCTTGAAGGACCCTCAAAAGCTTTACCTGGAGTGGTAGAGGAAGATCGCCAATCTCGTCCAAAAAGAGGGTCCCTCCATCTGCCTCTTCAAAGAGTCCCTTTTTTGCCCTGATTGCATCGGTAAAGGCACCTTTGGCGTGGCCAAAAAGTTCGCTCTCCAAAAGATTCTCTGGGATGCCTCCACAATTCACTGCAACGAATGGGGCGTTCTTTCTGATACCGTTATAGTGCAGTGCCTTGGCTACGAGTTCCTTTCCTGTTCCACTCTCACCTGTTATTAGAACTGTGGTCTTATAGTCGGCAATCTTTCTAATCACATCGAAGACCACCTGCATCTTACTGCTCTTTCCCACCATATTGTGGAAGGAGTAGCGTTCTTCCACCTCTCGCCTCAGTCTCTCATTTTCCGCCCTTAGCCTCTCTTGCTCCTCTATACGCTTCAGGACAAAAAAGAGCTGACCAGCAGTAATTGGTTTGTGCACATAGTCTTGGGCACCATAGCCAATGGCCTCCAGAGCCTGTTCAACATCGGCCTTCCCGCTCATCATCACTACATTCACTTTGATGCCCTTTTCCTTTACCATCCGAAGAAAGTCGAGGCCATCAAGAGGCTCCATATAGATGTCGCACAAGACGTGGTCAAATGGCTCCTTTCTCAATATCTCCAGGGCACTTTCAACATCCCCTGCCTCTTTGACCTCATACCCACCCTTGGGGGACTGCAGAATTGAGGAGATGATCTTCCTCACCTCTGGTTCATCATCGACAATGAGGACTCTTTTCTTAGGCACTGTTAACCTCTCTGGCACATTTTATGAAATTATAACCCAATTTTTTTATGAAGCAAAAATTATTTTATTTCAAGGGTAAAAGCAAGATTTCTTGAAGTTTAGGCAAAAATAAACTAATGCTTGCCCCAAACGACAAGAAAGGCCCGAAAGGTATCTCTGTATGGCGCCCACTCCCCTTGAACAACATGAGACACCCGCCCACTACGGCCCCGCTTAGTGCCCCCAAGAAGAGGACCTGAGGGACCATTTGCCAGCCCAAAAAGGCACCTATCATTGCAAGCAACTTTATGTCACCACCTCCCATACCCTCTCTTCTAGTCAAAAGATAGTAGCCCCATGCCACTATAAACAAGATGCCGCCCCCCATAAGGAGCCCAGCGAGAGACTCCCAGATGGTGATCCTGGGTATCCAGTAGGCACCTACGACACCGATGACCATTCCAGGGATGGATATCATGTCTGGTATGATCTTATGGTCAAGGTCTATGAAGGATATTGCAATGAGCAGAGATATGAAAAGGGCATAGTAGACAAAGCTCTCGCCCAATCCATACTGCCAGAAGAGGACCAGATAGGCCACGCCTGTAAGGCCCTCCACTATTGGATATCTTATGGGAATGGGAGTTCTGCAACCTGAACACCGTCCCCTGAGAAGGATGAAGCTTACAAGTGGAATATTTTCATACCATTGGATCTTTTTCCCACACTTGGGGCAAGAGCTTCCAGGCGAGATCAGGGATAGTCCACGCGGTATCCTGTAGATACATACATTGAGAAAACTCCCTACTGAGAGCCCTACGAAGAGGATAAAAAGCTCAGTCAGATGTGACATCTTTTGGAAATGTACAGAGCCTTACCTTTCCCTGGAGAGCAAGGTCTATATATTTCTCGCGCAATTCGTCTAGTTCTTTTAGGCACTGGATAAATCTCGTATAAAATCTATAGTAAATCTCCTGGTCAGTGGCAAATCGCACCTTTACAAGCTGCATACCAACCCCCTTCTGCTCTTCCTCCGTATGTTGAACATATCCCTTTAGGGCCAATACCCCAAGTACTGGTATTTCTACCAGCATGTCCTTCACAACCCCTTCTGTCACCTTTGCATTTGCCTTTACATAACAGCCGTCTATTGAGACATTCTCTGTAATCCCTGTCACACCTTCTTCCACAAAATAGACCTTGAGTTTTACAGGATAACGGGGGTTTTTCCTTCTATCCGGCATAGATCCTCCAATTAAATTGTATCTTATATTCTTTTCGTATAATTAGAAAAAAAACTTAATAAAAAGAGGGCTCAGGTACAAAGATTTTCCCTGTCTCCTTCTTTTTAAGTATCTCACGCTCTGTTGCACGCTCCTTTGCCAATAAATACTTAGGAGGTATCAGTACGGGGAGTGAGGCATCGAGTCCAATTGTGTAACCTCCAGGGGCAAGGAGACCAAGTGGTTCCCCATCGGTTTCTGCAAAAACGCCCTTTGGTACGTTGATTAAAAGGGAACCAAACCTCCCCATGCGATCTAATAGCGCGTTTACCCCTTTTTTTCGCCTGAGTCTCCCTTTAAGGGCGAGGGAGAGAAGGCCCTTTATGTGGGTAAGCTCTATCTGACCGTCATTAAAGGATGCCGTATCTAAGAGCTTCATACCACCCAAGTAATACTCAATATTTGAAAATACAAGGCACCCTCCAATACCTAATTTTACCGTCTCCCTAAAGCGTCCACCTGGAGAAGAAACCTCGATGGGCACATTGTGCCTGGCTCGCATGGATAGGCCCTTACTGCACAAGAAAATGAGGGCAGCTACTACATGGTATAGCCTCTTTTGTCCAGCAGAAAGGGTCAAACACCTCAGACTAGTCGCAAGCCTATGGTACACCCTCAATATCTCTCCGTCTGCCCCAAGCCCCATGTATGCACAAAAACGTGACTCATACCCACCTTCCCCCTCAAGGCCCCACACATCTAATGTCCTGCACTTTGATGCACGGATGCCAGTTATCACACCCTCTACCCCCCAATACTTCCACACATTGTACCACCCAGTGGCCCTTGCAAAGTCATTTCCAGTCCCAAGTGGCACTACACAAAATGGTCGTGACACCCGCAGTTGACACATTTTTTGTATGAGTAGAGAGACGGTCCCATCGCCACCACAACATACTAATATGGCATTAGAGGGGATGAGATCTGGCTCAAAGCTTGTCAAAAAATCACACCTGATCCCTTGGTCCTTACAGACCCTTTCCATGGCGCGTTTTAAGCCATAGCCATGGGCAACTCCTCCTGCATTTGGATTCAACAAAACGCTCAGGTACATGTCTTGCCATATAGTGCCAAGGGATTAATGTATGTTTTATCATATTGGTGAAATAATAGATTCACAAAAGACACACTACCAGAAACGAGCGCCATGGAAAACTCAAAATTCAGGATACTTATCGTAGATGATGAGCCGAGCATAACGGTTTTACTCAGCCGTATACTGAAAAAAGAGGGCTACGACGTTAAGACCACGACAAACCCCAGGGACGCCATAAAGATAGCCAGGGACTTTGGCCCACACCTCATCATCTCTGACCTCAAGATGCCAGAACTAAATGGCCTTGAACTACTTGATGAATTGAGGTCCAAGGGCTTTGACGGCGAGTTCATTATCCTTACTGCGTATGGTACCGTGGAAAATGCGGTTGAGGCACTAAAGAGAGGGGCCTTTGATTACCTCATCAAACCCTTGAAGAGTCCAGATGAACTAAGAATAGTCGTATCCAAGGCAAGAGAACATATGCGGCTCAGACATGCAGAGGACGCCTGGGGCGAGCAATTGGCTCATGACCTCCCCCCCAATGAAGTCATCTTCTTTGGGATGGAAGAGGTATGGCACCAGATAAAAAATGTGGCTGGAACCAATGCTACAGTCCTCCTAGAAGGAGAAAGTGGGACTGGAAAGAGTTTGATTGCCAAGGTGATTCATGCCCTCAGTAAGAGAAAAGGACCCTTTGTGGAGGTCAACTGTGCAGCCATCCCAGAGACCCTTATTGAATCAGAACTTTTTGGGCACGAAAAAGGGGCCTTCACAGGGGCGCACAGGCAGAAGAAGGGAAAATTTGAACTGGCAGACGCAGGAACCATTTTTTTAGATGAGATAGGCGAGATGCCCCTTGGTGCCCAGTCCAAGCTCTTGAGGATACTCCAGGAACGTGCATTTGAACGTGTAGGGGGGACAGTGACCCTCACCACCGATGCTAGGATCATAGCAGCCACAAACCAGGACTTAAAAGAACGGATAAAAGAGAGACAATTTCGAGAGGACCTCTACTATAGACTCAATGTCTTTCCCATAAGGCTTCCGGCATTGAGGGAAAGAAAGGAGGCCATACCAGTAATAGGACACTACCTCATCAGTCAGATCGTTAGAAAGATTGGGAGTTCCTCTTTTCACATCGCCGATACCGAATGGGAGAGACTCAAGGTATATGACTGGCCTGGGAACATCAGAGAACTCCACAACGTCTTGGAGCGGGCTGCTATACTAAATAAGGCGCCGTCCCAACTCTTAATGGATACTACCAATGCAGAGGAGGTGCCCCCTGGCAATGAGATAAAAGACGAGGGGGAGGAACTGAAGAGTCTAAAGGACATTGAAAAAGAGGCGATAGAAAAGACACTTAAAATCACAAAAGGCCATAGAAAAAAGACTGCCCAGATCCTGGGCATATCACTCAGGACCCTTCAATATAAATTAAAAGAGTATGGACTCATAAAAAATTAAATTTTGGCATCCATGTTGCATATAAATATTTCTAAAAAGACCTCCTCGTAAAAATATAAATAAAAAGTGGCACGGAACATGCATAAAGAAAAGTAAAAAGGCCAAGAAAAACTCCCTATCCCTCCCAACCCTCCTCTCCCCGAAGGCCTTCTTGTTCACCTCCGCAAGAAGGCCTTCTTTTTTTTCTTTAAAATCCACGCAAAATTCGATATCCTTCCCTGTAATCTGCCTGTTGTGAGCAGATTTATATGGATCACCTCAAGAAACCACAGATCAAAAAAGTGCAAAAATTACACACCACGAGATGCAAAATTTGCGCTATATGCATTTTTTGCATCTTTTAAAAAAGATTTGAATTACAATAAGTTGCATACAACTACTGAAAATCCTTGATAAAAACAAACATACAATCCAAGGCATGATTTGTGCATATTAAGTGTACTGACATTGAAGACCCTGGTGCAGACAAAGGAGTCCATATGAATCTTCAAAGAACGCTCGACGTGAATAGGATCATAATATCCATATTTCTCATTAACTTCCTGACAATATCTATAGCTGCAGCACAGAAGGTGGGTTATGACGAAAATACAGAGATAGCAGTAAAGGGCGTGGTCCAAAAGGAGGTTGCCCATCCTTACAAAGGGCTTTCCAACTTCTTTTTAAAGACACAATGGCGCATATTCAGGGTCCTGACTGCACCCAGTTGGTACATCAAGGAGACGGCCATTAGCCTCAAAAAAGGACAGGAAGTAGAGGTGGTGGGGTCGAAATTCTATGGACCAGATGGAAGCCTCTGCCTGGTTGCAAAATCCATTCGCCTTTTACCAGAGGGGAAGGTCATCCGATTTAGAGACGATCTGGCAAGGCCCGTGTGGAGCGACTACGTGGAAAAGAAAAACTCCTGTATGAAGATATTTCTGAGACAGGGGAAATCCTTTTAGTACTGATTGACAAAGAGACATTGAAAAGCGATGTTAGAAGAGAGGCCCTTCGGCTGCGAGACGGCCTCACAGAGCAAGAACGACTTACCAAGAGCAAGATTATCACAGAGAGACTCATCTCATTAGAAACATACCAGAAGGCACAGTCCCCCATGTTCTATGCCAGCTTTAGGAGTGAGGTGATCACCATAGACTTGATCGTTGCTCGTCTAGCAGAGGGCCTTCCAGTGATCCTTCCCTTAACCCTCATAGATGAAAGGCGCCTCGTCCCATACCTGATCACCTCATGGGATAAGGACATAAAAAGGGGGGCGTATGGAATACCAGAGCCCGACCCAGCCAAAGCCTCTCCATTTCACCCGAACGACCTTGATCTCGTACTTGTCCCAGGCAGCGTTTTTGACAAAAACTGTACAAGACATGGCTATGGGGGTGGCTTTTATGACAGGTTCCTGGCAGAAGAGGCCCCCCAGGCCACGAGGATTGCCCTGGCCTACTCGTGCCAACTATTCGACAGGGTAGAGAGTGAACCTCACGACCAGAAGATGGACCTCATCATTACGGAGAAAGAGACCCTCTGGTGTGGGACCAGGCACTAAGAACTGCTTACCCCCCCTTTTTATCTCCTGCTCTCTCATCGCTAGAACACAAGGGTCTTACTCCAAGTCTATACAAGAGTATTGCCATGGGGCAAAATCCCGTAAAAGAGAAGATTAGCATATTGATCCCTGCAAGTATTGGGAAGACAAACCAATATTTGTGTACAAATATCCCTAATAGGGTACCACCAAGTACAACTATCCCTGCTATCAAAAATACAAAGCGCTCTAGATACCACTTATGCGTCGGTGCTAGGTACATCTCCGATTCTCCTCCTTTTTTCTCTATAAAGAATAATAACTCAGTGCCCCACTGCAACTGCTTTAAGGCGCTGAAGCGCCTTGCTCGAACCAAGGGCCACCATTATGAGCCCTTCCTTGAGCTTTAAATCTGGACCAGGAGACAGTATGAGGTCTCTTTCAGGGTCCTGGACTGCCAGAATGGTGACTCCATAGTTCTGTCTGAGTGCGGCCTCCTTAATTGTGCTGCCAGTAAGGATGGAGCCATGCTGTATCTCTATCTGTTCAATGGTCAAGTCTAGCTTCGAGGAGTGCACTGCCAGGTCCAGAAACTCTGTGACCGTTGGTTGTAAAATTGCCAGTGCCATCCTCCTGGCACCAATCTCATAGGGCGATATCACCCTATCTGCACCTGCTTGGACCATCTTTGTCTCTGCCTTTGGATCACTGGCCCTGGCCACTATGAGCAAACCAGGATTCAGCCACCTGGCCGTAATCGTGATATAGACATTGTCCGCATCGGATTTAAGCACACATACAATCCCCTTGGCCGCCTCCACTTTTGCCTCTTTCAAGACCTCATCCCGCGTGGCATCACCTTCCACCCAAAGCAATCCTTCACGCCTGATCTCCTCCACTTGGGCAGGGTCATTCTCTATCACCACAACAGGGAGTCCCTTCTCATTCAGAGAAAGGGCAATACTCTTACCGATGCGGCCATAGCCACACACTATATAGTGACCATTGAGGGATTCTATCTTCTTCTCCATCCTTTTCTTCTCCCAAAAACCCTTTATATGCCCCTGCAAAAATGCATCTATCAATACACCAAAGACATAGAAAAAAGACCCCACCCCCAACAAGATGAGGAAAATGGTGAATGCCATGCCAGGCTGGCTGAGGGGATGCACCTCTTCATAACCCACTGTTGAAAGGGTTATGGCTGTCATGAAGAGGGCATCGTGGAAATTCCAGCCCTCTATCAACATGTAACCAGTGACACCAATGGCCCAGACCCCAAGGACCATTAGTGAGAGGATCAGGATCTTTTTTAGGCCAATCACGCCTTGCGCCTATTGGACATAAATTTAGAGACGAATTGCCCTTGATAGTACTCGCTTAAAGGTCTCCAACCCTACCATGTAATCTGCTGGAAGATGTACGTGTATTACCCTCCTGTTCTCTCCTTCAAGGGCATCGAAGTCACCCATTGCCTGTGCAAACTGCATGTGCCAGAAGCTCATTCCATAACCTGGGACCTCAGGATAGTCCTTAGAGCGCTTTCTAGTAAATATGAAATATCCGCCAGACATGGGCCCTCCCTTATGCAATTGCCCTGAAGAGTGTAGATACCTAGGACCATAGCCCATGGTAGTAGCACATCCCTTTTCCTGTCTCACCTGATGGCGCATGTCTCTGAATATCTCGTCAATCTGTTCTTCATAGGGCAGATAAGGCAAAAAGGCCACATATCCCCAAGTGGGTAGTACCTGAAAAAGGTCTATAATCGTCCTAGAGAGCCCCTTCATAGTAGGTGCCAATATCCGTGAGGCCCTAAAGTTGATATTACTCTTTGGGTCCACCCAAAACTTCACAGGGAACTTACCCTCATCCCTGTAGGTCTTGATGGCCTCTTTGGTCTTCTCTTTTGCCAGTATTACATCTGGTTCATCAAAGGGATTCACTGCAAAGAAATGGGCAGTGAGTGCAACTGCCATCTCCCACAGGAAGAATTGGCCGCCAAGTTGATATGGGTTGTCCAAAGCTATTTCATATACAGGGAATTCTGCCTCTCTTAGCTCATTGACGAACCCGTCGAGCCCCTCGTCTGGGGGGGTATCCTTTAACTTTGTATATACGAATATACGTTCTCCACCATAGAAACCTGGTATACCTGTGGTCTCACCAATTATGGGGACGAGTCCTCTGGTCTCCTTACCAGTGCTTTCAGCCACCAGTTGATCAAGCCATAGGCCAAAGGGTTCTATCTCGCGATCGAATAAGAGGGTGAGTTTGTCTCTACTCTGAACCCCATATTCTCCCAGAAAATCAGCGAGCATACACCCGGGGTTCTTGTCCCACTCAGGTGTATTTAGGCACGTTGAGGCCATCTCCTTTCCATGGGCAAAGAGTCTATCTACGTCTATCCCCACTAGAGCCGCTGGGAGGAGCCCAAAAAGGGTGAGGGCAGAATATCTACCTCCTACATCTGGTCGATTCAAAAACACCCTTAAAAACCCCTTCTCATTTGCCAACTCCTCAAGGGGGCTCCCTGGATCGGTTATGGCAATAAAGTGATTCCCTGGCGCATCCACCTCCTCCTTCATCCAGTCCCAAAAGAATGCAAACAGTGCATTGGGTTCTATGGTGGTGCCCGACTTGCTTGCCACTATGAATAGGGTCTTGTCCCGCTTTAGGCCATTTTGTGTCTTTTCTATCTCATCTGGGTCTGTAGTATCTAGTACCTTTAGTTCCGGGTGCCCTGCACTCGATCCAAAGATGGTTGACAATACCAGGGGGGCAAGACTAGACCCTCCCATACCCAAGAGGACCACCTTTTCAATCCCGCGATCGGCAACCTCCTGGGCAAAGGACTTGATCTCTGGCAGTCTCTCTTCCATGTCATCGAAGCAGTCCATCCAACCAAGACGATTTTTAATGGCTTCCTGTACGTCTTCGTCGCTGGACCAAAGGCTGGGATCCCTCTCTAAAAAGCGCCTTAGTATGGCGTTCTTTTCTTCCAGCGTCAAATATGCAGGGCGTACAAACATTTCTTTCCTCCTCTCGCTATTGCTGGTAAAGTAACGATATACATTACTTTGTAAAAAGAATACCTTCAAGACAGATCATGACCATGGGCAAAAGACGCATTCTAAGAGATAACCGATCTTTTAGGGCATTATACGAGGAGCTTAGGGCGGGTGATTGTGTGATAGGGCTTTTAAACCTAAAGCCTACGGAAGAAGACCTGTTTCTAGATCTCTCTCAGCGCGGGATCATCCTCTTTCCCTCTGCCCTTGCCCAAAAGATTGCGAGATCAAAGTGTATGCAGGCCTATCTCTTGAAGAAGTGGATGTTACCCCAGACCACTGTAATCAGGGACAGACACGACATGATAAGGGCAGTCACTAGATTCTCCGCATTTGAAAAGGTAGTGACCAAACAGGACAGGATGAACTGCGGCCTGGGTATCAACATATGGAACAGTATAGAAGACGTCTATAATGAGGCCACTTTTGGCGGTCTCAAGTACCCATTCGTACTCCAACCCTTCTTCGAGGCGTGCCTGGACATACGGGTAATCATCATCGGGGATTATGTGGAGGCCTATTGGCGAAAAAATAGATCCACCTTTAGAAACAACCTCTATTTCGGGGGGGAGAGCGGGCCATACAAATTGAGCACATACGAATACCAGTTCTGTAGATCTGTTATGGAGCGAGGTGATTTCCCCTATGCACATCTAGATCTCATGGTGTCGGACCATAATGCTGGTGGAAAAAAGAGGTGCTATCTCGCAGAGATAAACCTTAGAGGGGGCCTTAAGGGGGCAAAGATATCAATAAATGAATACAAGGAGCGGATCTCCACTCTGGAACAAGAATTTATAAAAAGGCTTCAATCTTGATTACTAATCTATGGAGATAGCAAAAATTATAGTCTGCGCCTTTTCTTTCTCTTGAAGCGCCAAGTATAGTCGCCCACCTACGAGGTCAAGGCCAATCATCTGTCCAGCCACTGGTTCTGACACAGCAATGAGCTCCATGGCATTGGGATCTATTAGGTAGAGCCTCGACGTTTTATTCTCAGGGAAATAGACGGGAACCAGTAGTCCGTTCTTAGAGGATTTAGTGTTGAACGGTACTGAGATGGTAAAAAGTGGTACTGCCTTTTTCAACTTGTGCGTATCGAGCTCTTTTCTCCACACTAACTTATTTTCTGCTAGGTATGCTACGACCCATCTCCCCCCCTCATCTCTAAAAAAGAGGTAATTGCCCATCAGATAGCCATCTTTTAGACTGAACCCCCTTGGCACTGACATCTCGTCCAAATAGACTAGTCCTCCTGAGGGGGCTGGTCTAAGGAGATAGATCTTTTTTACGCGGGCTCCCTTGCTGGTATATGGTTCTTCGCCCAAGAGGCGCACCTCTGCCTCTTCCCTTAGACCATCTAAGGGAGAGAATATAAGCCACAGATTGACGTCTGTTGCAACATCCTTGTGGCCTGCTATATCTCCCGAGCCAAGGGCCACGAGTGATGAGTGTAGGCCGACCCCCCTCTCTATACTGTTTATGGCCATCAGCCCTAGTTCACATGAAATCGAGAGGGAGAGGGTCTCCCAGTATGGTTCTGAATAGGTCCTAAGCAGTTTGGGGGCATTATCTCCCCACTTATCAAAAAACAGTTCATTATCCACTATGGTGTAGACCTCAAGGGTTCCATCTCCATTACAGTCTTTGACCACCACCTGTTTGGCCACGCTAGGGAGCTCTGCCACCTTGCTTAGACTGTGTATATCCCAGTATGGTGTCTCGGGCTTGCTGAGTCGCTGCCCAGATGTAGTGGAACTCACCTGCATTGGATAGTTGCCCATCAGCACCTTTGGGGCACGATAGACGCGAACCCCACTTGTCGATATGACAAAGGCTATGTCGAGTCTGTAACGAGAGAGGTCTTCCATAGAGTCAAAACTAGTTGGTAAGGCCTCGTCATCCATCCATTCAAACCACCAGAGCTCTTTCTTTAGACGCATCTTTAATTGTATTAACTCTGGGGGTATATTTGAATCCAGTCCCAAGATGGTAGCACGAAGGCCACTAAATCGCTCAACCTCGCTTCCATTTGGAAGCGGCCTCACACGTCTAAGTACCGTGCAGATAGACCTGGTCTCTTCCACCTTCTCCACCAATATGGTGCCTGCATAGCTCCTCTTGGAAGGTTTCTTCTTTTGCCCCATCTCGATTTGCCCTTGGGTGACGAACACGCTAAACATGTCCCCAGGTCTCACCCCTTCCTTTGAGCCCACATCTATATAGACCGCCTTTTGGGCAGCGACCAGGTGGCCGAGTATTGGTCTAAAGTCCTTTGAAATATCCCTGATCACAGAGTCGAGATCTGCTGCCGCAGAAGGGCTAACGGGTATGAAAAGGCAATGACATAATAGTAGAAAAGAGAATAAAAGAACTCTCATTTAAAGACCAATAGCAGTTTTTTATTTGTCCCAACAACCTATTTGGCGTTAATCAATAAATAGAATAAAAAAGCCCTTGTTAAAAACAAGGGCTTTAAAAATTTTTGTATTTTTAATACAAACTTACACGCAGCCAGTTGGTTTGGGAAGCCCAGCCATCTTACAAGCTCCCTTACCAGGTCCTGATGGAAAGAGCTCGTAGATCCTCTTCAATGGATAACCAGTGGTCTTGGCAAGGATACGGACCATGGGAGCGATACCGTTCTTCTTGAAGTAGTCCTGCAAGACATTGATGACCTTCCAGTGATCATCTGTAAGTTCCTGAATTCCCTCCTGCTCTTTTACATAGTCCACCCATTCTTGGCACCACTCTTCCATACCCTTTGCCAAGAAACCGTCTTCATCGACCTCAAAAGTTTTACCCTTGTACTCTATGGTTGCCATATGTTCCTCCTTTAAAAATTATTACGGAATACTAGGTCGGCTCCTGCCGATTGACGTACTTACTACACCCATTTTTTTTTGTCAAGCTTGGAATGAATTACGATTCACATTTAATCCCTTTGGATTCTTCCTCTAACTCCCTTAAATGGCAAGAGGCCCATTCTAGTGCAGGATCAAGGGCCAAGGCCATCTCATACCACTTAATGGCCGCCTCCTTTAGACCCAACATCCTCAAATTTGCACCAATATTTGCATAATCAATGGCCGATGACGGATCAATGCTGATGGCCTGTTCAAACTCCTGTACTGCCTCAACATACCTGCCCAGTTTATAATAACAGTTGCCCAAAAGATTGTAGACCTCTTTGAGCCCTGGGTTGATCTTCTTTGCCTCATTTAACTCGAGTATTGCAGCGTCGTAATCACCCATCTCACGGTAACAGGCACCGAGGTGACAGTGGATACTGGCCACTTCCACAGGATCTGGACCACGTCTTAAGGCCTCACGGTAGAGGTCAACTGCTGCCTCCCTATTGCCTAAGTTCTCTTGGCAATATGCCCTATAGAATGCAATGTAGTAGCGAGATGGAAATTGCTGATCCAAGTCATCTAAAAAGGCACGCGCAACCTCTTTGTCTTCAAGTTGCACGGCGAGCTTTGCCATGTGGAATACCATATCTCCATTTATGGTCCTGTCTCTAAAATGATTGCCTGGGATCACTGCATATACTGCTGGGACTTGGAGTTCTGGGTGGCGGATATCCACGATATAGGAACGTAGCCCCTTGGCCTCAAGGGTAGAGGCAATGCTTTCTACCTCTTTCCTAAAGTCATCGTCGCCTAGATTGGGTAGTTGATGGATGGAGACCACAGAGTCCCCATCAAGGACATATTGGGCCTCTTCAAGTGTACTAAACTTTGGAAGGCCACTTTCCACATACTTTCCATCTGTATCAAAGTCCCCTGCCAGTTGGGCCACCTCTGTGATGGCACGGATGGCCGCCCTCTCTGGATCTGGTGCTGTGCCAGCAGCATAGACTATCTCGCTTCTGTGGGGAAAAGTGGTGGGGTCCCATGCTATTGCTCCCACACTGGGAACCCCCATACCCATGGTAAAATCCTTCAATACGAGATTCACTCCTACTCTTTTAAATTTCTCTATCAACTCCTTGGCCATGGGATGTGTGAAGGAACCGGGATCTATAGTTGGCGTCTTGGCCCTTTCATAGGTGACCAGGGAACAGACATGACGCTCTACTAGTTCACAAAGGGCCTGTACAGTGGCCTCTTCTATACTATTTCCTGCTGCAGAGCCGTTGAATTCATTGATGGTCCAAAACCAATTCCAGGGAAGCCAAAAAGAAGACTTGTCTACAAGCGAATATGCCTTCACCCACTCCATGGGAAGAGATCTTAAGGCATTTTCTATGGCCGACCTCTCCTCTCGGGTCTTGGGCACTACATGGAGCGACAAAAAGAGCTCATCCAGAGGAACTTTGTTCCCTTCCAATTCATCCATGGTTGCCAGCCTCTTGGGTGCGGCATGTTTGAAGTGGAACAGGCTGTATCGCTCTGCAAGTTCCATCACAGCACTGGCCTCGGCCTGTTCAGGGGTTGCCCCCTTTCCCATTTGCTTGGGTGTCCCGGTCATCCTTATGGCCTCGGGGGTGTATTTGCTGATATAGACTGGTATGTCTAGTCTGCCTTTGTCTATCCTGACAGCCTCTTCAAAGACCTTGTCACCAAGGGCCTCAAACCTCTCTTTTGCCCATTTTACAGTATCATTGGGCTCCCTCACCTTGTCAAAAAACTTGCCATCTTTTTTATAACAACTCTTTAGCTCCATAACTTTTCCTCCGCTCATTGCTTTGTACCATGTTCATCAAAGTGTGAAAAGACCATGGTGAAGGTTGCCCTGCCCTGTGTTATGGATCGAAGTGCAGTGGAATAGCCAAAAAGGTTCTTTAACGGACAGATGGCCCTTATCACCTGTACTGCACCCCTGGGGCTGATCTCCTCTACCTTGCCGTTTCTGGCATTCAGGTCTCCAATGCAGTCGCCAAGGAACTCCTCTGGTACCAGTATCTCCAGTCGCATCATGGGCTCCAATAGTACAGGTCCTGCCTGCTCCAAGGCCTTCCTGAGACACTGAGAGGCAGCCGCCCTGAAGGCTATCTCCGTAGAGAGACCTTCAAAATAAGTGGCCTCCTTCAAGACCACCTCCACATCCTCCATGGGGTATCCCTTCAAGACCCCACCCTCAAGACCTTGTCTTAGTGCATCTAGTATGACCTCTTCAAAACCTTCTGGCAGTGGCTGGACTGACTCGTCCACCCCCCCCTCCTGAGGAGTGGTCCAACTGAGTTCACTCCTTATGAGATTGCCCTCGCCCCTGGGCCTTGGGGCCACCTTTATGGTGACGGCGGCCTTTTGTCTTTGGCCTCCGATCTCACGGTCAAACTCTTCCCTCAACTCCACCTCTTTTGTGATGGTCTCCCTGTAGACCACCTGTGGCTTACCAACACGCACTGGGGCATTAAATTCCCTTAAAAGCCTGTGAGTGAGCACCTCTAGGTGCAACTCGCCCATACCAGATATGATGGTCTGACCTGTATCCTCATCGAAACGCACCTTGAAGGTGGGGTCTTCTTCTGCCAATTTGGAAAGGGCCAGGTCCACCTTGTCTTGATCTTTGGAGGTCTTGGGCTCTACTGCCACTGAAATGACAGGCTGGTACGCCTCTATGGACTCGAGTAGTATTGGGTGTTTTGGATCGCACAACGTGTCTCCAGTAGTAGTCTCTTTAAGCCCCATAACCGCCACTATGCTACCTGCCCCAGCCTCTTGTATGCGTTCCCTCTTGTTGGCATGCATCTGTAAGAGCCTGGCTACACGCTCCTTCTTCTTTTTTCCAGGATTGTACACCTCACCACCAGCCTTCATCAGGCCAGAATAGATCCTTACAAATGTCATCTTCCTGCCTTGATCCATTTGGATCTTGAAGGCCAAGGCACTAAGGGGTGCGTCATATGAGCTCTTCCTTGTGACCTCCTCTCCTGTGTTGGGGTCTATTCCAGTAACCGGAGGGATGTCCAGAGGACTTGGGAGATATCTAGAGATGCCGTCCAATACTGGCTGTACACCCTTGTTCTTGAGTGCAGAGCCACAGAATAGAGGCACCCCCTTTAACTCAATAGTGGCCCGCCTTATGGCCTTATGGATTTCGCTCGCATCTATTGGTTCATCGTTTAGATATTTCTCCATTATGGCCTCGTCCAGATCGGCCAGCGTCTCCACCAGGTCTTGATATGCCTTTTCCACCTCTTCCACGTGCTCTTCTGGTATAGGATGCTCTTCGAACTTTTGGCCCAGGCTCTCCTCATCCCATATGATGAGACGCCTCTTTATGACATCGAACACGCCCTTAAACTGGTCTTCTGCGCCCCATGGAATGGTTAGGACCAGTGGATTTGCACCTAATTTCTCCCTCATCTCCTGGACAACGCCCCAAAAATTGGCGCCTAGCCTGTCCATCTTGTTGACAAATGCCATCTTTGGGACACGATATTTGTCTGCCTGATGCCACACTGTCTCTGACTGGGGCTCCACACCACCAACTGCACAAAAGACACCTATAGCACCATCCAGGACTCGCAGGCTGCGTTCCACCTCGATGGTAAAATCCACGTGCCCAGGGGTATCGATTATGTGAATCTCAGAATCTCGCCAGAAACACGTAGTGACTGCACTTGTAATAGTGATCCCCCGTTCTTGTTCCTCTGGCATCCAGTCCATGGTGGCCTGTCCATCGTGCACTTCACCAATCCTGTGGGTCTTCCCCGTATAGTAGAGGATTCTCTCTGTCAAAGTCGTCTTTCCCGCATCTATGTGAGCTATGATTCCAATGTTTCTGATCTTCTTGATCTTTCCCTCACCAGCCATATTCAGTCACCTCAAAAAACGTTTTTCCCTTTTTCACTGACCACTTTTCTAACAGAATCTACTAGATGTTACAATGGACTATATATGTATAGTTGGCACTTGACAAAATCCCAGTGCATGGAACGTTTAGAGCCTCGGGAGGTACTTATAATGGGTAAGCCCAGGATTGTCATGGATGAACAAGGGATCGAGAGGGCACTCACTCGGATGGCCCACGAGATCCTCGAGCGAAACAAGGGGGGAGAGGAGTTGGTCTTGATTGGTATCCACACTGGTGGTGTCCCGCTTGCCCATAGACTCAAGGAAAAGATAGCCCGCATCGAAGGTATCGATTGCCCTGTTGGGTGTCTTGATATCACCCTATATCGAGACGATTGGAGCAGATTGAGTCCATTTCCCATTGTGAAAAAGACCAACATACCATTCTCTACAGACGAAAAAGATGTTGTCTTAGTCGATGACGTACTCTTCACTGGTAGAACTATAAGGGCAGCCATGGATGCCATATCAGACCTTGGAAGGCCTAGAAGGATTCAACTGGCCGTCCTGGTGGATAGAGGGCTAAGAGAACTGCCCATACAGCCCGATTTTGTGGGCATCAAGTTGGATTCGACCCCTAACGAACACGTTAACGTTTATCTAAAAGAGATCTCTGGCAGAGACCAGGTAGTGGTGGAATGTATGGAAGATGAGGAGGCTAAGGGGTGAATAATGTCAAAGATCTGCCCCTTGGGATTACCATGGGGTGTCCTGCAGGGGTAGGGCCAGAGATCATCGTAAAGGCGTTTTCAAAGCACCCAAAGTGGCATCAGAGGGACAAGATAGTGGTCTTTGGAGACAAGGCCATATTGCGCCGTGCAATGGGTATAATTGGTATAGAATTACCCATCTTAGATGCCGATTCTCCAGATCTAGGCCTGCATCTTTTTTCAGTCACCTCCCTTGACACTGGAGAGTGCCCCTTTGGGAAACCTACTGGGACTACGGGTGAAGCGTCTTACAGATATATCGTTGCTGCCATAAAGGCGGCACAAGAGGGCAGGATCGGTGGGATAGTCACTGCTCCCATCTCAAAAGAAGGCCTCAGGATGGCAGGCATCCCTTACCCTGG
>WGBU01000174.1 GCA_015494155.1 Deltaproteobacteria bacterium
GACAAAGACCGGGTGAACAGGGCGGCCATATTTGCTCGACTATTGGCAAGGGCCAACACCACGCGCCTCGTTCTTAGGATTGGCACCACTGTCTCAGAAAACCTAAAAAGGCGCCCATTTTGGGCGAGGCACTCGCAACTAACCTCTATTAGACGCCTCTACCCCTTGGCCCAGGCAATACTCGTCCCATCTGAAGGGGCCAGGGAAGACCTCCTGACCATTGCCCCCAGTCTCCTGGGAAAGGTCTTTAAGGTAGCAAGTCCAATAGTGGATGAATCCATTTACAAAAGGGCCAAAGAACAGGTGGACCACCCATGGTTAATGGAACAGAGAGACCAACCCTTGGTACTAGGCGTGGGTGAGCTTTGCGAGAGGAAGGACTTCCCAACGCTTATTAGGGCATTTCACCTGGTGAGGCAACAAGTGGATGCAAGGCTCATCATCCTGGGAAAGGGAAAAAAGAGGGAGGAGCTCATGGCATTGACCAGGCGCCTCGGAATAGGGCCCTATGTTGACCTTCCAGGTTTTGTTAAAAATCCCCTCGCCTATATGAAGAGGGCCCACTGTGTCTGCCTCACCTCAAGGTGCGAAGGGATGCCTGTGGTCCTCATAGAGGCCCTGGCCTTGGGAAGACCTGTTTGTGCCACAGATTGCCCAAGTGGGCCAAGAGAGATACTCAAGGGAGGACTGGTTGGAAGACTCGTTAAAGTTGGCGACTATAAGGCCCTTTCAGAAGTGATCATCGAGACCCTAAAAGCCCCCCCATCACCAGCCACTCTAAGGGCGGCCATCAAGGATTTCACCATACAAAATGGGACAAAGGACTACCTCCGCCATTTACTGCCACAATATAACTGTTAAATTAATTTAATTTTTACCTTCCTGCCTCGTCTTCAATATCCCTTTGTCTCATCAGCCAATAGACTATTCCTAAGGCCACCAGGACGCTTGAAAGTGAAAATATCGTTAAGGGTGACATTGTCTTTGTGTCAAGTATTATCATCTTTCTACTTATTGCGAGTATGGCTATCAAAAGAACTGTTTTTACCTGAACAACACTCTTGTTCTTGGTGATCACCTTTACTATTGAATGCTTAAACTCCAGAGATATCAAAACCACCATTATCATGCCAAAGATGGCCTTAAAAGATTTATGCTCCAAGGGATCTACACCATTCGAGATTAGCATATGAATGAGGTGAAACCCCAGTTTGTAGAGGGCAGAAGCTATCACAAGGGCTACAAAAAAGGAAAGTATCAGGCAAACCACCTTTTCAAATCGTTCATAGAAGCCCAATACCTTCCACTCTTCTGAAAATTTCATTGTTTTCTCCTTTTAACCTGTTTTGCTGCTTTCTGTTCGACTTGATCGATAATCAACTGTGCATTGTCTTTGGTAAGACCGAGCTCTTGCCTATCTTCTTCAAGTTGTTCCATATCTTCTACAGAAAGGGTACCATCCCTCTTTATCAGACTCTCTACCTCCATTTGAAAGCGCTCGCGTCTTAAACGAAGCTGTTCAGTAAATCCAGATGCAATTATACCTGCTGGCAATGAAACCAGCCCCACGCCAGCAATGGTTATAAAAGTGGCAAAGATCTTACCCTGGACAGTTATAGGAGTCACATCTCCATAACCCACAGTAGTAAGAGTAACAATGGCCCACCACATAGCCTTTGGAATAGAACCAAATGCCGCTGGTTGAACATCATGTTCAAAGATGTATATGCCCACAGAGGCAAAAATCAATATGATAAACATTAAGACAACCGATACCATTAAGGATTCCGCCTCATCCTTTAACACATCGGCCAAAAGATGAAATGCCATTGAGTATCTCGTAAGTTTAAAAAGCCTTAAGAGTTGAAGAAGCATCAACTGAGGGGTCTGTGACCACCCCAAGATGATCAAGAAAAATGGCAAGAATGAAAAAAGATCAATTACGCCCAATGGTGAAATGAGATATCTGATTCTAAGTTCTATAGTTGAAGTGAATGGATGAGTGCTTTTAATCTTCCAAAACCTATAAAGGTATTCGGCAAAGAATACACAACTTGATACGGCCTCAACATACCAAAAGAGTGTAGAAAATTTTTGGGCAAGGACAGGTTCAGTGGTAAATACAAGACATATCGAACTTAAGACTATGACAATTATTAAAATCAAATTAATTATTCTTGATGGAATTGAGAAGCTTTTGATTGACATCAATCTTTGATTATGTTTCTTCAGTGTATATTAATACTGCTTTAATATCCTGCTCTTCTTCAAGGTTACCGCCGACTGAGGATGCCAAAATCCCAAAGGTGGCCATTAGTTTTGAAAAGTGGAATACTGGCAGATCGCTATTTCCTAGTCCAGCCCAACCTGATATTACCTTTTCTGGCAAAAAATTTATGATAATAAATGAAATAAAAAGAAGATTGAGCCAAAAGGAAACCATACCCACAAAAAGTGTTCCGATCAGTATTATCCGCGATCGGACGGCCTGTTCTTTCATCTTATCAGATTGCCCAATTCCGTGAAGATTTTGTCCGAAATATAGTGACAAAGTGGAGGCAATTATCACTAGTAAAAGAATATAATCAAGCCATCTTGACTGAATTGCTGCCCCCATCTCCCAGGCCTCGGCACTCAAAAATAAAAATATAATTGAAACAGCAGTTGCTGCTGTGAATCGTCCAAGATTAAGAAACATTCGCCATGATCTAAAAAAGATTATATCTCTCAGAAGAGAAGGTCCTTCCTTAATGAGGACACGTAGATAGAATAAAAATGTACTCTTTGTACTATCTGTCTCTTCAACCCTGGGGTCTGCTACGTCATTTAAGAAGTCTTCTATCTGGTTCTTTTCCTCAGAGTTCCAGTCTAATGTCTGTTCATTACACCACGATTTTCTGGGTTTCATAACAGATGATTCATTGTGATCAAGCCCCCAAAGGTGACCAAGGACGTGTTTGATTAGATTTATGGCGCTGATCTTTTTAATCCCTTCTTTATCACATTCAAAGATCTTGGATAGACTAATTATGGCGGTCTCCAACATGGACGATGGTACGGCATTTATACCTTGCGAAAACCTTGCCTTCAAAGGCAAAGAGGTTAAAACAAGAAGAAAATCGTAATTATTTTCTATTTTTATATCAGAGCCAAACTCCAAAAGGGTCAAAGGGTCTTTAGGTAGGGCCTTAGGGAAGTCATGCCGTTCAAGGATACTAAGCTCCCAAGTAAATTGTGGAAACAGGCCTGACAACTCCTTTTGCAGAGAATCTTTTACTATAAATGCCCATTCCTTTATCTGGGAGTTTTCCAATGGATCAATTAAAATTCCTATATTTACCAAAAAATTATTTTTTGATTCCTTTTTTCTATCCACTAATGGTGCCATGTATCAGTAGTCATTTTTTACAACGGGACGAATATTTTTAGTTTGCCCTCAATATTATCGTGTTCACACTACATGTGCAAATTTATTGAGATCATAAGGACTCTTATACGCCAGGGTCAGATGAAATCTTTTGCAATTCTATTGCCTCATAGCGGTGTTTTAGCCCTTCTTATAGCTTGTGGCCAGAACATCATTTCTTTTAAATTTCGTTCCTCCTGCTTAGACATGCCAAATACCATGGATTTTAAATATTTATTCCCTCTACCACCTTACTTACCCCGAATAGAATCTAAACCTTGATCCTATACAGTTGTTGGTGCCTTTTCCTCAAATGGCTACTTAGGCCACCTTGGCCTTAAATTCAAAACTACACTGTTCCATGCTATCTGCTCGCTCTTTTCACTGTGTTCTTGTTACTACTGACAGTAAAAGCGAACAATACCACCTGTCAAAACAAGGGGGCTACTAACTACAGGTACTGCCCCTCCATAAAAATTATTTAAAAAAATTCCCAATTGCAATTTAAATTCTTAAGTTTACTATCTAAGGTACACTTTTTTAGAAGTGAATTTAAAAGGTGGCCTTTTATGCTCACTGTGTTTGAACTCATAAAATTCCTCCCAAAGACGAATTGTGGTGACTGCGGTGAGCCCACTTGTATGGCCTTTGCCACAAAGGTGATCACTGCAGGGCTCGACATCAAAAAGTGCCCACATCTAGAGAAGCTACCAGAAGAATTCAAAATGGAGGAAGGTGCAAGGCCTGTTACGGGCAAGATGGAGGACCCTGAAACTGCATTACTGCGGGAACTGAGGCAAAAGATAAAGGGTATGGACCTGGCCCTCTTAGCCCCTGACCTTGGGGCCCAAGTGAGTGGTGCCTCCATTGAACTTCCATTCTTCAATGACATCGTGGTAGTATCTTCTGAATCGCTCAAATCTAAAAGAGGCATTGAACTTGACCCCAGAGACCAGATCCTTATTTATAATTACTGCTTCTTTGGGGGAAAAGGGCCCTTGTCTGGTGAGTGGGTAGGACTTGAATCGTTCCCCAATTCAGTCTCTAAGGTGAGTACCCTTAGGCGATATACAGAAGACAAACTGGCCGCTGAGTTTTCAGAAGCCCCGGGCTCTCTCAAGAAAAGGGTAAAGGCCGTGGGAGGGCAATTCGTCGAGCCATGTAGTGCTGACCTGTGCTTTGATATAAGGGTCTTTCCAAAGGTCGTCCTGCGCTTCCATTACTGGCAGGCAGAGCCTGAAGAAGGGTTCGACGCAAAGGTAAAGGTCCTTTACGACAGGCGTGCCATAGAGTTTTTAGATCTAGAGTCACTGGTGTTTGCGGCGGAACGGGCCGTAGAGAAGATTTTGGAGGAGTGAGCCTGGATCTCATTTGTTCAAATATCTATTGCCTATTCACCAATAATCTTCACAAGGACACGTTTCCTCCTTCCTCCATCAAACTCCCCGTAAAAGATCTGCTCCCAAGGGCCAAAGTCTAATTTTCCATCTGTCACTGCTACCACCACCTCGCGTCCCATGATCTGGCGCTTGAGGTGGGCATCTCCATTGTCCTCACCAGTCCTATTGTGCATATATTGGTCTATAGGGGCGTGGGGCGCTAGGCGCTCCAACCACTCCTCATAGTCCTGATGGAGACCTGGTTCATCGTCGTTTATGAATACAGACGCGGTAATGTGCATGGCATTTACAAGCAACAGGCCCTCTCTAATCCCACTCTCTTCAAGACATGCCTCTACCTGGGGGGTGATATTGATAAATGCCCTCCTAGTAGGGACATGAAACCATAGTTCTTTTCTAAAAGATTTCATGGGCTTCTACCACCTTTTCCGATTATCGTTCCTCTTTAGTTAACACAACCTAAAAAACAATTTCAATAGAGCCCGTCCAATTAATCCTTTTAGCTATGTCTGAATAAGGGAACTGAACAACCCTCGTCTATAAGACGAGGGGTTCAAGAGGGGTCGATTTCAAATCGACTATCATCTATTACTGGTTCTCCCTCTTGTTCTTGAATGTACTGTTGAATCATTTCATCTGTAATATTTCCAGAACTGACTGCTAAATACCC
>WGBU01000175.1 GCA_015494155.1 Deltaproteobacteria bacterium
CACAAAACCTGGGACAGACACGTCCAACAGAAAGTGGCAGTGGATTTTTCTCCTTTATGAGTCTAAGGGCCGCCTCATATTCACCAGCAGCCACCAGATTTACATAGCCTTGTACGTTTATTCCCCCAGGACATGTGAGGTTACATGGGGCACGACAGTCGCCGTAGTGAGTATCTGCCAGGATCTCGAGCCTTTCTTTCCTAAAGGCATCGAGTTCCTTTGAGTGGACCGTCACAACCATCCCCTCTTCCACCTTGGTATTACAGGCGCGGACACGCCCCTTACCCTCCACCTCAACCATACACAATAGGCATGGACGCCTTGGCTCAACTCCGCCTGGGAGGTTACAGAAATGTGGGATGGAGATATCGGATTTCTGCGCAGCCTCTAGGATAGTAGCATCAGCATCTGCCTTGATTTCCTGATTGTCAATGGTGAGTGAAACCATAAACCGTTACCCCTCTCGCTCCAGTATATAAAGACAGTGTTTTTTTTATCTTAGACCATTAGAGCTCTAGCCAGGACTCTGAGAACACGGTCTTACCCATAAGGACCCTGGTAGTCTTGTAATACTCCAACTCCTTGGGCGTGAGGTCGTCTGGATTGGGTTCGTTTCCATCCATGATATCGTGTACCAATTTGACGAGCTCTGGACGCTCACCATGGGCCAGCTCAATGAGTTCGTGATCATATGTGTCCACAATGGCAGACCATATGCCATATTTCATCAACATGGCAAGATAGGCGCGGTTTAGGTATGGACGCTTCTCATGGGAGACACCATTGGATACATTGGAAAGACCTATGGTGGACTTTGCCCCTGGGGCTATCTCTTGGAGCATAGCCATGAACTCAAGGCCGCTCATCACCTGATCAGAACCCAAAGTAATTGGGGTGGCGATGGGGTCCACCAGGATCTTTTCATTTGGTATCCCTGCCTCGTTCATGGCCATCACCAGGTCCACTGTCATGGCAGCGCGTTCATTGGCGTCTCTGGGCATTCCATCCACACCCCACAAGAGGCCCACCACATAACAGTTGGCCTCTGCCGCCACTGGAATGAGCTTTTTCATCCTCTCGGGCTGGAGAGATATGGAGTTCATGATGTGGATCTCTGGATGCTTGGCCGCCTTTATGCCCGCAATCAGGGCGTCGGCATTGGTGGTGTCTAGGGAAAGGGGACAATCTGTCACATTCTCCACCACCTTGACGATCCAGGGCATTAGCTCTGGTCCGTCTTTTCTCGCAGGGCCAATATTGAGGTCCAAAAAATCTGCCCCATCTCTCACCTCCTCATTGGCCATGATCTCAATGGGCCCAGGATTGCGCTCCTTCATGGCCGCCCCGGTCCTCTTCCCCATTATATTTATACTTTCTGCAATACACTGGACGTACATTACGGTCTATCCTCCTCGAGTTGTAATCCGCAAAATACCTTATTCTGGTTTCCACTCCCTCAAGAATGCCGGGAGGTGGCTCGCCTCCCTTGGACCAACAGTAATGGTCCAGCCAGGGAGTTCATCCTCCAATTCGCCTTTCATGCCAGCGAGATAGCCTGGAATGATGAGGTTTCTGTGCTTTACCTTCTCCTCAATGCCACTCTTCTTTACAAAAGATCCAATGAGGTCTGCACTGAATTTACCGGCTGCCCAAGCAGTGAGCACTGAAAGGCCCTCTGTATCCTTAATGAGCAGCCAAGAGGGTACCTTGCTCCCCTCTATCTCTCCAGACACGATAAAGTAAGTGAGTGAGAAATTACACGTAATGAGTACAGGCGAATTTTCATCTGGTCCATTTATGGGATAGATGTCTTCTTGGACCACCATTGGGCGCTGCGGATCAGTAAAGATATTGAGCCTTTCAAGGAGTAGTGGAAACAAGATGTCGCCCCGGAGGTCAGAGAGTACAGTGACGCCTGCATATTTACACACCAGTACCGAGGTGATCATGGCCTCTACCAGTGGATCGTCTGTCATCTCACAGGGGAAGGTGATGGAGGGAAAGCCAAGGGGTTTATACTTGTGATTTATCGCAGCCCTCCTCATGACCACCTGATCCTCCATGACCGCCCTCACTGTTCTAGCACCAGTATCTAGGACCAGGTCTTTTAGCCCCTTGTCGAGTAGTGCTTGAGAGAGTTCGGCTGCCTCCCCTATGGTGTTCCCCTTTACTGCTAGGGGGGCCCCAGTTGCTTGAGCCACCTCTGCCATCTCATCTAGATTATCCTTGGTTGCGGCATAGAGGAGCGGCTTGTGATCTCCAAGGGCCTCTGCACCCTCCTTTAGTGTGTTGGCATCGTTACTCATCAATACCAGTGGGGCACTGGGTGCCTCCTCTCTCACCCTATTGACCAGGGCCAAGAATGCGGACTTATCCCCTTCGTCTTTTACGCAGATGAGGTCTGCCCTCAGATTGAGCCCTACACGCTCGTACTGGAGGGCGTTAAAGTTAGCAATCCTCGACCCTACGTCCTCGTCTGACATTCCGGTGGATACCACGACTGCGAACCCAGTGGGGTTCTCAAACCGCTTTTCATGTCTAAATAGACAGGTCTCCCCACCGAACTTGAAGGTATTGTCTCCAGAGCCTATGGTTATGGTACGAATGGGCGGTGCAGATGCCTCACCAACCTTCTCCTTCACCTCCTCAGATACATATGGGCACTTGCCTATATCTTCTTGGCCTGCGGCCACCTTCATGGCAAATGCCAGGCAGGTTGGCACATCGCACTCACCACAATTCTTTTTTGGAAGCATCTTCAGGATCTCTATACCAGTTAGAGCCATATCAATATCCTCTCTTCCTTAAATTAAGTTGGAAATTGCACTCTCTCTAGACAGCACTATCCATCTTGAGGGCAGGGTGTCCCTTTTCCTGGAGGAACTTCAATACCTCCTCCTCTGTTACACCCACCTCTTCATCGGCGATCATGTCGAGAAGGTCTGGCACACCCTCCTCCTCTGCCCTCTTTTGGAGCCTATCCCTGAGCTCCTCTTTTAGCATCTTGGGCATCCAGACCACGCGTTTGAGTCCGCCCTCTGCCTTCATGAATTTCCTACTACATATGTAGTGCTTTGAGACACCCAGGAACCCAGGGGTCACCTGACCACCACCAACCATTCCAGCGAGAGTGGAGAACTTCATGCCGCTGGGGGTCATCCCGAGGTAGTCCCTGTTGACGATCATGATACCGTTACACATGGGCAACATGGTGGCAATACACTCGAAACAACCACAGGCTGTCATTGGGTCCACCATGAGGCTGTATGCACTCACCCTCTCGACCTTACCGCGAGAGGCCTGTTTCACAAACTCATTCACCCCTGTCCACTGGCCTAGATTCTCGTCGATCACTTCGCCCTTCTGGATGGGCTGATTTGGCCCTGTGGGGTTGATCTCGTAGGAGGCCTTGCCATCCAACCAGTTGTATGCGCCACACATACCCACCCTCTCAGGGGTGATGACACACACATGGGTGGGTGCAAAGGACTGGCATAGCGTACAGGAGTAGAAGACGTCTTCGGACTCGTCAGTCATGGAGCCAAGGCGCTCATCCCTTGCTGCATAGACCTGTTTGGCGAGTTCCAATATCTCCTTGACCTTCTCCTCTTCCGTATAGATCCTCACCTGTACCTTATCGAGGATGGCCCCAAAGTCCTGATGGAGCTTTGCGTGGAGTATCTTCCCAATGTGCTCGAACTTGAAGCCCTTTTCAATGGCGCTCTTCCCGACCCTCAGCCACATGATGTTCCTCTGGCCAATGTGCATGATGCCCTGGGCATAATTGATGAGGTGGTGGAACTGGCGTTCTAAGATGGGCTCAAAGTCTGACTGCATCTGGCGTCCTGCCACCTCCACCAAGATGGCCAAGGGTAGCTTGGCGCCTTCCTCTACATCTGTCATCTCAGGACCCTCTACGATGACGCGGCCATCTTCCACTTCATCCATCTCACGCGATAGCAAGAGCTCCACACCGAGTGTCCTGCCACCACCACACTCCAAGTAGAGGTCGTCTTTGCGCACCCTCTCGCCCTCAAAGGCCGGGCCATATGCCACTGGTACATCCACCTTGCTCACAGTGACCTTGAGTCCCCTCACCTCGATGGCCTTTTTCACTATCTCCTCGTGGGGGACCTTGCTCACCACGTGCTCGTAGGTACATATACCCGTTGGCAAGATCTCTGGGATGTCCCAGTCTGAGATGGTGGGGAAGCCCCAGTTTATTGCCCCTGCTGCATTGGCATACCATTCGTCTGACACTGGACCAAAGGCCATGACGAACGCAAAGGTCCTGTCTTTGTTGTAGATGAGATTCCCCTTGTAGTCCCCTGGCTTAATTCCACCAAAGGCAAGGGCCACCCTGCATGCAAACCCCAGGGCAAAGACCGCAGATGTATATGTGGGCCCAAAGGGCACAAGGCGTGTGGACCAACCCATCTGCACCTTTTGCTTCTTGAGCTGGTCTGGCATACTGATGCCATCGGTCTGGTCGTGCATAAATATATAGAGGTTCTTTTCCTGTAGTTCCAGGGCGATCTTCGAGGCCATCTCTGGGTCCTTGGGTGTCCCCAAGATGGCTGCGAATCCAGGGGCAGTGCCGTCCACGAATTCCACACCGCGTTTCCTGAAGATGATATCGTCTGCTGCCCCAAGCCATATCTGGTCATCTGAGGGTGGGTCCTCTGTCTTCGTATAGAAATTAGGGTCTTCTACATATCTTATGGCCTCATACATCTCCTCTGCAAAGAGTGTGGCCATGCCTGCGTCTAGGGCCGGTGCAAGGTAAGGCAGCCACATGGAATCGCTCACTGGTGGGGGCAGAAGCTTTCTGCACTCCTGGAAGATGTCCTTCATATCACCGAGTTTCTCTACTTTTGCCCCAAGCATACTGTAAATTATGGGGAGGAAATAGGCAGTGTTCGGAAATGCGACCTCTTGGTCTGGCCCATACTTCTTCAAGGCCTCTTCATACTTCTCCTCTGCCATGTCCACAATCTTGTGTGCCCCTCTAATTGCTGCAGAACAAATTATCTTGGACATAGGTCTATCTCACCTCTCTATATTTTTTATTCTTTATTTTCATCCCATGAGTCCCTGTATTAGGGCATTGGTAAGGGCCACCGCACGTGGGTGGCGCATTATCACAAGCTCGCCCCCGGCAAAGAGGAGGCTTGCCGCCGTGATGGCCTCAAGGAGGATTGAACGCACTTCTTGGTCACCTAGCATCTCGTCTGTGGGAAGCTTCACCTCTTTGGCCTTCCACACCTCTCTGCCCACATTACAGATGAACGGGGCCTGGAGCTTTTCGTCCTGTTGCATGAGGGCGGCGAGCCTTATGCGCTCCATGACCGAATATGTGTATTCAAGTCCGTATCCCACGGCCCCAATGGATGGGTCCATGAGGATGTGGTCCAGGCCAAGGCCCAGGTTTTCCAAGAGTATATTGAGCTGTTTTGCAAGGTTTACGTCTATTGGGGTGGATGCCACTACTGGGAGCCCCATGGCCATGGCGGTTGCACCCAGATTACGGTAGTTGGCGTCTGTAAGTGGTCCAATACAGACCTTCTTGTCGGTGACCATTGCAGTTATTTCTCTGAGTGTCTCTGTATCTTTTTCTGCATTTCCACACCCCCAGAGGATCACCGGGCACTCCACTGCGTCTATCACCTCTTTGGCCAACTTGGCTGCCTCGCTGCTGGAACGATCAAGCCCGTTGGGGTCTGTACTCACGAGACTCAAGCATATGGCCTGGGCGTTAAATTCTGTCTCACACTTCTTGGCCCACTTGACTGGGTCGTCCAGGCACTCCTCATAATACTTTAAGAGCGGCTCTGGCATCTCCTCTGGCTTAGAGTCGAGTACGTCATATGCAATCTTTGGAGCGTGAGGCATTTCTCCCTCAAAGAGGTGGAATGGGAGTGCACTGGCACCTCCAACAGTTATTGCCTTTTCCCCATCTCCAATCACTACCTCGCGTATGGAGCCAGTAGCCTTCTCCATAAATAGGTCTTGGGGGATAGAACCAATCCTGTCTAAGAGGGAGGTCTCCTCTTTCTTAAATTCAAACTCACCGCTCACCTCAATGGCAGCAGCCGCCTTTGGTGCCGGCGCAGGCCCTGCCTCTTCCTTGGGCTTGGCCTCTTTTACCTCCTCCTTCTGAGGAGGTGCTGCCTCCTTTACCTCTTCTACCTTCTCTTCAGGAGGCGCAGCCTCGGCCACTGGCCTTTCCTCGGCCTCTTCCTTTTTGGGGGCCTCTTCTACCACTTCCTCCCTTGGAGATTCATAGGTGGGGAACTCACCCTTCTTTGCTGCCTCAAGGCCCCTTTTGGCCTTTTCATTTTCAGGGTCTAGCCGAAGTGCCTGCTCAAAGCAGGAGATGGCCTTATCCTGGTCTTTTTCATATAGGGCGCAATTGCCTGTGGCAATGAGGCGAATAACCCATTTCCTCTGCCACTCTTCATCTGTAAGCCCCTCTGGTGTGGGGGGGATGCCCTCTTTCGTCTCTTCGGCCCTCGGCTCTTCCTTTTGCTCTTCTGTCTCCTTGGCTGAGATGGCCTTCTGGGCCTCTTCTAGGCCCGCCTTGGCCTTTTCGTCTTCTGGATCGATCTCAAGGGCCTTTTTGAATTCAGTTAGGGCCTCGGCTGCCTTGCCCTGGTGGAGAAGGAGGTTACCCTTGGCCACAAGGTTGACTACCTCCTTGGCCCGTTTGTGTACCTCTGGCTCCTCACCTGCGGCCTCTACTGGTTGGGCCACCTCTTCTGGAGGTGCAGGAGGTCTTTTCTCAGTAGGGGGAGTTACAGGGCCGGTTGGCACAGCAGGCCCCTCGCCTTTCAAGACAAATTCTGCCTCTATAAACCTCTTCAACGCCTCAAATGCCTCGTCCTCTAGCCCGAGGACCTTCTTCAAGGCCTCGAGCCCGGCCTCCATAGAGCGCAAGGCAAAGTCAAGCTGCTTTCTAGACACAATATCTTCCTCCAATACCTTGGTTTCTTCTGATACTTCTCCTGCTACAGTTGATACAGTGGATACCACACCCTTTGATTCGAGTTCCACGATCTTGGCCTTTTCCGCCCTCAATGCATCAAGTAGTTCCTGGATGCGTCTTTCCTTTTCGCTCAATTCGTCTTCCTTAGACGCCATCTCTCTTTTGAGGGCATTGATCTCGCGGGCGCTCTCTTCCTTTTCCTTTTCAGCCTGTCTCTTGGATGCCTCCACCTCTTCCTTGTAGCGGCTGATCTCTCCCTGAAGCCTCTCTTCTGCCTCTTTTCTCGCCTGTTCCACGGCCTCGTCAATGGACTGGGCACCCATGAGCACTGGCTCTATCTTGGCCTCTGGCCTTGGGAGGAGGTTTGCACGCTTCACTATCTCTGGGACTGCCTCTTCCCATTCAATGGCCATCACGTGGACACCTGCCACACCTGGGATCTCGCGCACCTCATTTATGATGTCCACTGCGATGTTGATCCCTTCCTCCCTCACGTCTTTGGCATCCTTTAGCCTGCCAATGACCTCATCTGTAACATCTAGGCCAGGTACAAAGTTCTTCATGTATCTGGCCATCCCCAACGACTTGGGAGGTGTTACACCAGCCAATATGTAACAGCGCTCGGTGATGCCAAGGTCTACACACCGCTTCATGAACTCCTTAAATTTTTCTACGTTGTAGATGATCTGGGTCTGGACAAAATTGGCCCCTGCATCCACCTTCTTCTTGAGACGAATGGGTCTGTATTCAAATGGATCGGCAAAGGGATTGGCAGCCGCCCCGAGAAAGAGCCGCGGCTCACCACCCTTTATCTCCTCTCCACACTGAAAACGCCTCTCATCCCTCATGGCCTTTACCATCTGGAGGAGCTGGATGGAGTCCATATCAAAAACGCCCTTGGCCTGAGGGTGATTTCCAAACTTCTGATGATCCCCTGTGAGACAGAGGAGATTCTTGATCCCCAGGGCGTGGGCGCCAAGGATATCTGCCTGCATCCCGATCCTGTTCCGGTCCCTACATGTCATCTGCATTACTGGCTCAACGCCTTCACTCAGGGCGAGAAGTCCTGCAGTAAGGCTAGACATCCTGACAATGGCGGTCTGACAATCTGTAATATTCACTGCATCCACGTACCCCTTGAGGATACGGGCCTTTTTCCTCACAATGTCGCGGTTTCCACTCTTTGGGGGACCAAGCTCGCCAGTTACGGCAAACTGTCCGCTGGTCAATATCGACTCTAGATTGCTTCCTGATATCACGGCAATAAGTCCTCCCTAATTCTCTTTCGCGGCCCTCCGTGGCCAGATGGCCTCCAGTCTCTGATGGGCATGATGGTCTCCAGGCTCGCCTCCTCGTTGAATCCCTTTAGCTTTTCATATATTTCGTGCCAGATACATGGGACCTCTGGATCGATCTCACACCTGCCTCCCTGTGAACCACCACATGGACCATTGGAAAGGCTCTTGGCACATCTCGCCACAGGGCACAGCCCACCAGTTAGGTGCAACACGCAGGCACCACAGCCTGCACACATCTCCTTCCACTCGCCACTCGAAAGATTTGCCCCGAAGAAAGTGGTATTGAGTGCCGGCTTCACCTTAACGCCAGGCACCCTGTCTGCTATAAAATTCACCCCAACACCGCAGGCCATGGATAGGACCAGGTCGAAGTCTTTTCCCATTTCTTGGAGTGGTTCCAGGTACTCGGGATCGCACTGGCGCACAAACGTCTCTTCCACCACCTCGATCTCCTCTCCCTTGCGCCCCTTTCCAAGCCTTATGGCAGAGGCGAGGATCTTTACCTCTTTGTCGCCGCCAGCAGAACAAACTGCCACACACCCCCTGCATCCCAAGACAAGGACCCGCCTTACACCTTCTAGCATATCCATGATCTCGCCTAGGGGTTTCTGATTTGCGATTATCATCGTTCTAGGCTCCTTTTTCAGTCCTTTTTTCCATCTCCTTGATGGCCTCCACTACATCTCCTGTGGAGCCACGATCTGCAAAAAACATCTCCAGGAGCTCTGGGTCGATGCCCAGCTCTTCAATAAGACCCTTGGCATAACGTACCCTCTTAGAGGCCCTCAGACTGCCGGTCTTGTTGTGGCATGTATCGATCTTACAACCTGCCACAAATACGGCGTCTGCACCCTCGCCAAATGCGTCTAAGAGCATGGGCACCTCCAGCCTACCAGTACAAGGCAAACGCCTGAGTTCAACCCCTCCACCTATGACGCCCTCCTTCTCCAAGACGTCCACAGGTACCTGGGCAGTATAATTACAACAGAATCCGATTATCTTAGCCATGATCACCTCACCTCTTTGGCCTCAAGAGAGGGCTTGAGTGTAATGGCCTCTGCTGGGCAGTCCTTCACACAGATCCCACACGCCTTGCAATAGTTTGGATCGATAAAGGCATATCCCTCCTTGATGATCCGTGGCGCTCCAAAAGGACATACCCTCACACATGTGAGACATGCCACGCACTTGCCTGGGTCTACATATGCGAGGAGCCCAAGGGCCTTTCTCCTCTCTTCATCCACAAGACCACTTTGAACGGCCTCGTCCCTCAAGGCCTTGATCACGTCTGCGCACCTCACATTCTGTGGGCACACAGGGATACAGCTCTGGCACTGGGAACAGGCCCAAATGATGTCTGAGGCCATAAGCTCCGATCCCAGGCCAAGGCCCACCATGTGCACGATCTTCCGTGGGTCGAACTCGTCCACCACCTTCTCCACAGGACATGCACTGGAGCAGGAACCGCACGTATAACATGCACGTAGGGTGTCTGCACCCTCGTGGGCCATTATCTTGTCGGTGGCCGTATTGTCCAATTTATTTGCAGAAATCATCATTGCTTACACCCCTCTAGCTGTTACACACTCTTTTCCATGACCTTTTCCACTGCTGGCACCACCTTCTTTTCAACGCCTTCCACTATGGCTTCCTGGTCATAGCTACCAGATTTGTGGAGCGAGCGGGCCAGGGTGCCGAATGCAGTGCGGACCTTGGTGTTCTGTGCAGCCTTTATAGCTGCCTTAAGGCGTCTTTCCACCTCGTCTCTACCGGCCTCTCCCTCTGCATCCCCAAGGGGACCAAGGCCCTTTATCTTGTTTACAAAGTCAGTGATTATCTGGACAAACCGCGGGCCCTCTGCTGCTGATGCCCACTCCAGACTGAAGCGCTCTGGGTCTATCCCGCACATCTTGAGGACCTGCCTCGCGCTCTCTGCCATGACCATTGCCTCGTAATTACCAGACTGGTAATGACACTCGCCCAGGTGTCACCCGCCAGTAAATACGCCGTCGGCCCCCACCTTGAAGGCCTCGAGGATGAAGCGCATATCTATCCTGCCAGTACACATCACCCTGATGACCCTCACATTGGGTGGGTATTGATAGCGGGACACACCTGCTGAGTCTGCTGCTGCATAGCAGCACCAGTGACAGAAAAATCCCAATATCCTCGGATTGAATTCCTTCTCGCTCATTATGCCTCCTTCTCAATGCCCTCACCAAAGGCATGGATCTGGGCAAAGATTGCATCGTCAGTGAATCCGCCCATGCTGATGGCAAGGGTCGGACAGTGAGAGGCGCATATACCACACCCCTTGCAAGATGCCGTTATGGTCTGTGCCTTGCGCTTCTTGTCCACCTTTACGATCTCTATGGCGTTGAATGGGCAGAGCGATGCGCAGATACCGCACCCAATGCACTTTTTCTGATCCACATGTGAGACAATGGGTGCCACCGCCACCTTACCCTTGGAGAGTGGGATACATGCCTTGGCCGCTGCCGCCTGTGCCTGGGCAATGGAGTCTTCCAGCCCCTTTGGCCCGTGGGCGAGACCACAGAGATAGACCCCGTCCACTGCAACCTCTACTGGTCTCAACTTGGCGTGTGCCTCCAGGAAGAAACCATCTTTGGTGAGAGGTGCTTTGAGTATCTGCGACAGGGCCTCGTTGTCTCCAGGGGCAATTCCCGTAGACAGTATCACATAGCTCGAAGGTATCTCGATCTCGCTACCAATGATCTTGTCAAATACCTTGACTGCTATGCCTCTGCCCTTTTTCACCACCTGGGGATAGCTGTCTTTGTCGAAACGGATAAATTTGATCCCTTTGGTACGGGCCTCCCTGTATAGGTCTTCATAGAGGCCGTATGTACGCATGTCTCTAAATAAGATGTAGATATCGAGCTCTGGCCGCTTCTCCTTGAGTTTTAAGGCATTTTTGACTGCCTGGGTACAGCAGATGCGGCTACAGTGGTTAAGGTCGTTTCCACGGCTTCCAACACACTGGATCATAGAGACCCGTGTGGCATTTCTGAGAAAGCTCGTACCCCGCTTGAGCCGCTCCTCCAACTCCAACTGGGTGAGGACTCTGTCTGATTCCCCGTAGAGGAAGCCCTTGGGCCTATGTTCTCTACCACCCGTGGCCACTACAATGATCCCATGGTTGATGAGCTCAGTATTTCCACCACGCTCCACTGTGGTGGTGAAATTGCCTATATAGCCAGAGACGTTCTTCACTTCAGTCCCTAGCATTATCTCTATATCTGGGTGTTTTTTCACCCGATCTATTAGGTCATCCAACACCTTTTTGGCATCTTCGCCATCCACAGTCCAGGTGACCCTCCTCAAGTTTCCGCCCAGCTCTTTGGTCTTCTCCACCAAGACGGCCTTATAGCCCTGTTCTGCTATGCTCAGTGCTGCTGCCATGCCTGCTGCACCACCACCGAGCACAAGGGCCGAGGGGGTCACGTCCACAGTGGGCTGCTCCAGTGGCTCTAGGAGCCTTGCCTTGGCCACTGCCATCCTCACAAGGTCCTTGGCCTTTTCTGTTGCAGCCTCTGGCTCCTGGGCGTGTACCCATGCACACTGGTCGCGGATGTTGGCCATCTCGATGAGTGCAGGGTTGAGCCCAATGGACCTCAAGGTCTCTTGAAAGAGCGGTTCGTGGGTCCTGGGGGAACAGGCTGCAATCACAACGCGATTAAGACGGTTCTCCTTGATCCTCTCTGCAATGTGTTTTAGGGCGTCTTGGGAGCAGGAATAGAGGGTGTCTTCATAGAGGACCACACCTGGCAGATTACCAGCATAGTCGCGCACGGCCTTTACATCCACAACCCCTGCAATGTTTACACCGCAGTGGCATACAAAGACACCAATCCGGGGCTCCTCTTCGCATAGCGCCCTATCTTCGTCTGGATATGTAACAGTCACTGCCCTCTCACCCCTCACCTCTTTAAGGAGTTCCGAGATGTGGGCAGCAACCCCAGATGCCTGGGTTACACTCTCTGGTATGTCCTTTGGCCCCTGAAAGGCACCTGCCACATAGATCCCAGGGACTGAGGTGGCAAGGGGTGCACCTGGGGTAGTCTTACAAAAGGCGTATTTATTCAGTTCAATACCAGTACGTTCACTGATTACTTGGGCATCTTCAGGTGCAGTGAGCCCAACAGACAAGACGACCATGTCGAAGAGGTCACTCTTGGATGTACCGTCCTCCTCCACATATGTAAGGGCGAGCTTACCATCCACCTCCTCTACCTTTGGAACCCGTGCCCGTATGATGTTTAGACCATACTTTTTTGTGGCCTCCTGCCTGAAGGCATCGAAGCCCTTACCCATGGTCCTTATGTCCATGAAAAAGAGAGATATGTCGAGGTCTGGTTCATGTTCCTTTGCAACACTCGCCTCCTTGATAGCATACATGCAGCAGACCGAAGAACAGAATCCATTTCCGCACGTCTCGTCCCTTGACCCAACACACTGCAGGAATGCAATCTTCTTGGGAGTAGTCTCATCAGAGGGTCTCACTATGTGGCCCTCTGTAGGTCCAGCGGCACACGTGAGGCGCTCGAACTCTAGACTCGTCACCACATCGGGAAAGCGCCCATATCCAAAACGTTCCAGTACCTCGTCATCCACCCTGCCAAATCCAGGAGTGAGGACAACGCCGCCAACACTTAGTTCCAGGGTCTTTGGTTGCTGTGAGAAGTCGATGGCCCCTGCAGTACAGGTCTGGGCACAGAGGTTACACGTCTCGTGATTGATCCTCAGACACTCCCTGGCATCTATGTAGTAGCTCGACGGTATTGCCTGGGCATAGTCGATATGGGGAGCCCTCGTCACCTCCAACCTTTCATTGTACCAGTCCACCACTGGCTTCGGGCAGTACATGGTACAGGTGCCACAGGCAGTACACTTGTCTTCATCGATATATCGGGGCCTTTTTAAGACTGTAGCAGTGAAATTCCCTGCCTCGCCCTTTAGGTCCAAGAGCTTGGCATTTGTTATGATTTCGATGTTTGGAGACCGACCGGCCTCAACTAGCTTTGGTGCAAGTATTCATATTGCACAGTCATTGGTGGGGAATGTCTTGTCCAACTGGGCCATTACCCCACCAATAGAGGCCTTCTTCTCCACAAGATATACGTAATATCCAAGACCTGCCAGGTCTAGGGCGGCCTGTACCCCGGCGATTCCACCGCCTAGTACCATGACCGCCCCCTGCTTTGTGCTATTCTTCATGACTATCATTACCCCCCATATGAGTAAAAGGTCCTTGTCTAGGCGTGCCCTCCACAGCCCGCGTCTGGGATGGCTGGTGAGCCAAGTTCCCTGCGCATGGCCATATCGAAGAGGATGCGTTCCTTCTTCTTGTCGATACCCAGGTCCTTTCTGGCCTGATTGATGATGTCAAGGGTTATGTTTACAAATTCAGAGGGCTTCTTAGCAAGGTGCCAAGAGCCGCCATAGATGTCCTTCATCTTATTGAAGCAGTAGTCGCTGACCACCTTGGAGCCCGTCACTGGGAAGGTTGGTCCGAAGATTACATCCACACCGCTTGAGACAAAGTACTGGCCAATGGCCACTGCCTTTTCACTCATCCACTGCGGTGCGATACCCACTGCTGGCAACTGATAGATGTCTTCGCCAAGGCCACCAGTGTGGACCATCTGGGTAGCGGCGATGAGGATACGGCTGTTATCCACGCAGCTTCCCATGTGAAGCACTGGAGGACAACCCACGGCCTCCAACACCTCTCTTAGGCCTGCCCCTGCCATCTCTGCGGCCTCGGGCGAGAGTAAGCCTGTACGACCAATGCTTGTGGCAGCACAACCAGTGACCAAGACCAGCACATCGTTGGCGATGAGTTCCTTGGCGATCTCAACGTGCATCTCTTCGGTCACTCGATAGTTGTCGCACCCAACTATGGCAGCTACACCCCGTATGCGCCCATTCATTATATTGTCGTTGAGAGGCTTGTAGGATGCCCTGAATCTTCCTCCAAGCATGTAGTTTATGGTCTCGTGGCTGAACCCTGCCACCACATCCATGGAGTGGACTGGCACAAAGTGCTTACCACGCTCTGGATAGCGCTTAATGGCGCGCTTCAAAATCTCCTTTGCAATATCGAGGGCCTTGTGTTCATCGAACTGGATGTGGGTTGCGCCCGGTATCTTTGCCCTATCTGATGTGGTGATAAGCTCTGTATGAAACTGGTCTGCCACTCGGCTCACGTTCTGCATTATACACTGAACATCCACCACCATGGCCTCTACAGCGCCCGTGGCAAGCACTACCTCTTGCTGGATGAAGCTCCCTGCAATGGGATAGCCCCGCCGCATGAGGATCTCGTTTCCAGTGCAGCACACACCAGCGAGGTTGACCCCTTTGGCGCCCACCTTTTTACACTCTTCTATGATCTCTGGGTCCCTGGCGGCCATTCCCAAGGCCTCTGCCAGTATTGGTTCATGGCCATGGACAGTGACGTTTACCTCGTCCTCTTTGAGCACCCCTATGTCCACACGGGAACGAATGGGTACTGGGGTCCCAAACATCACGTCTGATAGCTCTGTAGCAATCATGGAGGCCCCCCAGCCATCTGCAAGGGCAGTCCTTGCTGCATGGAAGAGGAGGCTCTCATAGTGTTGGTCCACACCCATGTGGGTGCGGTGCATCATCTCTGTTATCTCTCTGTCTACCCCTCTGGGTAGTATGCCGAGTTTGCTCCAGAGTTCCTGCCTGGGCTTTGGGGCCCTCTTTGTAAAGGAAAGTCCACCCTCTTGCTGCCCAAACTCTGAAAGGAGCTTCTCTCCCACCTCAATGGCCAGGTCCTCTTTTGACTTTTCGGCGACGTCTATCCCGATGCTCATGGCCACTGAGCGGAGCTTTATCCCATCTTTGATCTCGTAGGGTGCCTCTCCCTTTGCCGTTGCCAAAAATGCCATCACCACGCCCCTGGCGTGGTCCATGTGGGATGCAGCACCACCAGCAACGATCCTGCAAAAGTTTCTGGCAGCTACAGTGGAAGCGTCGGCGCCACAGACCCCGATCATCTGGTCGACCCCGTCGATGATCTGGCATGGCCCCATGTTGCAGTTCCTACAACATGTACCGCCCTGTCCAAAGAGGCACGGCTCAACGCTCCTCTGTGCCACCCTGTGTGCAGCAGTGACCACGCCCTTTGCAGGTGTCTCCTTCAACACCTCTCTGTTGGTTGCAGACTGGATCTTCACGCCTTCGCCATTTTCCTTTTTAAAACGCCTGGAAGTATCCATAACTTACTCCTCGTAAAAGTCTCTAAAACGCCTATTAGATCAGGCCGGCAAACTGTTTTGCGGCCTGCACTGTATTTTTCATCAACATGGTTATGGTCATTGGCCCAACACCACCAGGAACCGGAGTGATGGCAGCGGCCTTTTCCTTTACTGCATCAAAGTCCACATCGCCACACAGTATGGCCTTTCCTTCAGGGGTCTTTCCAATCCTATTCACACCTACATCGATCACTACGACCCCCTCTTTGACCATGTCTGCTGTGATCACCTTTGGTCTTCCTGCTGCCACAATGAGGATATCTGCCCTCTTGGTATGAAACGAAAGGTCTTTTGTCCCTGTGTGGCAGATGGTCACTGTAGAGTTCCCACCTTCACGCTTTTGCAACATGAGATTGGCAATGGGTTTTCCCACAATGTTGCTTCGTCCTACAACCACGGTCTCTGCGCCGCTCGTCTCCACCCCAGTCCTAATGAGCATCTCCAGTATGCCGTGGGGTGTACAAGGGAGAAAACAGCGCTCACCGATCACCATGCGGCCAACATTCACTGGATGAAATCCATCCACATCCTTGTCTGGATTGATGGCATTTAGGACTTTGTTTTCGTCGATATGCCTTGGCAGGGGGAGCTGGACTAGGATGCCATGGATGGAATCGTCCTCATTGTACTGTTCAATGAGCTTTAAGAGGGCTTCTTCTGTAATATCTTCTGGCTGGTTGTCCTGGACTGAATGAAAACCGAGCTCGTGTGCAGTCCTCTGTTTTGCTGTAACATAGGAGACCGATGCGGGATTCTCTCCTACGAGTATCGTCACTAGCCCAGGGGTGACCCCGTGCTTTTCCTTCATTTCTGCCACTTCTTGTTTGAGTTCTTCCCTGATCTGTTGGGCGATTTCCTTGCCACTTATGATCTTTGCAGCCATGCCAATGAATCCTCCTCAAGTGTTCAATCGATATTGTTCAGGCCTTTAAATACTTGCCAAAATCGTGCCATCGTCCTATAGACCTCCTTGGGCGCACAAAAGCAAATAACCTACGAATATAATTAGATAATAACCAACCATTGTCATGCTACCAAGAGAAAAAAAGTGCTACTAATGCCTGCTGAGGAAAAATGCCCCACTCCGGTGAAAAACACCCCGTGGCCAAAGAACCAAATAAAAAGGCGGGCCCAACGAGACCCGCCTTGAAGGATATGAAACGGTTTTTATTTTAATAAGGATCAGCCCATTAGAAGAGACCCCTTACCTTCCCTGTTTCCACATCCACGTCGATCCGCCTGTATGCGGGATCAGAACCGGTCCCTGGCATGAGGCTTATGGCACCTGCCACTGGCACGACAAATCCTGCCCCCTTGTAGGTAAGGATGTCACGGACAAGGAGCTTCCAGCCCTTTGGAACACCTTTCTTGTTTGGATCGTCAGAAAGGCTCAGGTGTGTCTTCACCATACAGGTTCCAAGCTTTGAGAGCTCTGGGTCTTTTTCCATGGCCTTGGCCTTGGCCTCTGCCTCTGGCGTGTAGACCACGCCATCCCCACCATAGACCTCACGGGTGATCTTTTCGATCCTCTCTCTTAGTGGCATATCGAGATCGTACAGGAACTTGAAGTTGTTCTCCTCTTCACATGCCTCGATCACTGCATCTGCAAATTCGAGGGCACCCTCGCCGCCCTTGAGCCAGTGCTCTGAGACTGCCACCCTTGCACCTGCCTGTTCACAGAGCCTCCTCACAGCGGCTATCTCATCCTTTGTATCGGTATAAAATGCATTTATGCACACCACTGGGTTGATGCCTGCCTTTTTCACAGTCTCTATGTGGTGTATGAGGTTGGCACACCCCTTTTCCACCCATTCCACGTTCTCCTGGTTGTACTCCTCTGGCATGGGTCTGCCTGGCCGTGGGATGGGGGCACCTCCATGGCACTTGAGTGCCCTGATGGTTGCCACAACCACTGCACAGTTGGGTTTTAGGCCACTAAAGCGGCACTTCAAGTTCCAGAACTTTTCAAATCCGATGTCTGCGCCAAAGCCGCTCTCTGTCACCAGGTAATCGCCTAGCTTTAGACCCACAAGGTCTGCGATGACTGAGGACTGGCCAATAGCGATGTTTGCAAATGGGCCTGCATGGATGAGACAGGGTTGGCCTTCGATGGTCTGCATGAGGTTCGGATTGAGTGCCTCCACCATCCAGGCAGTCATGGCACCCGCCACCTCCAGGTCCTCTGTGGTTATGGGATTGTCCTGCCTGTCGTATGCAAGCACGATCTTGCCTATCCTCTCTCTCAGGTCCTTGAGGTCCTTTGCCACTGCAAGGATGGCCATGATCTCCGAACTCACGGCAATGTTAAAGCCGCTCTGCATGGTAAAGCCATCCATCTTCCCACCAAGTCCAATGATGATATTTCTCAGGGACTGGGCGCAGTAGTCTATGATCCACTTGAATTCAACCTTCTTCGGATGGACATTGAGCCGTTTTAGCCCCCTCTGGGCAAGCTGTTCATCGGTATAGTTGGCCTCGTGCTGCATCCTTGCAGTAAGTGCCACCATGGCGAGGTTGTGGGAATTCATGATGGCATTGATGTCTCCAGTAAGGCCGAGGGAAAACTTTGAAAGTGGTATCACCTGGGCTAGTCCACCGCCTGCAGCACTGCCCTTAATATTGAATGTCGGTCCACCAGAGGGCTGCCTGAGTGCCCCCACCACGTTCTTACCCCTCTTTCCAAGCCCCTCCATGAGGCCAACGGCACAGGTGCTCTTTCCTTCGCCCAATGGGGTGGGAGTAATGGCCGTGACATCTATGTATTTACCATCTGGCCTGTCTTTTAGGCGTTCCAACACCTTTTTATAGTCGATCTTCGCCACATAGTGCCCGTAGGGTAAGAGCTCCTCCTTCTCCAGGCCCAACTCGTCGCCGAGTTGATACACGGTCTTCATGTGCTCTTCTGCGGCCTCTGCAATCTGCCAGTCCTTCATCTTGGTCGGGTCAAGGTTCATAAGAGAATACCTCCTTAGAAATATTTGCCGAAAAAGAAAAAGTTGCTATTCTTTTAAAGATAGAGTGATAACTAAAAAACAAAGGTTTTGTCAATCCTTATGATAATAGAGATAGACCCAAAACGGATAAATCCAAGACAGATCAGACGGATAGCTGAGTCCTTGAGGGACGGTGGTGTCATAGTCTATCCAACAGACACCTGTTATGGGATTGGTGCAGATATCTTCAACAAGAAGGCCATAGAACGGGTATATGCCATAAAGGGCCTGCCAAAGAACACGCCCTTCAGCTTCGTATGTCCAAACCTGAGCGATATCAGTCGTTATGCCCACGTGACTGACCTTGCGTATCGCATCCTAAAGCGCTTCCTCCCAGGCCCGTATACATTCGTACTGCGGGGATCGAGAGAGGTCCCCAAAATGATGCTCACCAAGAGAAGGACTGTGGGCATACGCATCCCGGATCACCCCGTGTGCCTGGAGATCGTCTCCGAACTGGGGCACCCCATTATCAGCACGTCTGCATCGTTTCAAGGGGGAGAGATCGTCTCTGATCCAAGGGAGATGGCAGACTTGGCAGGAGACATGATCGACTTCATAGTGGACTCCGGGATCATCATCCCAGAGCCATCGAGTGTAATAAGCCTAATAGACGACGAGCCAGTTGTACTCAGAGAGGGCAAGGGGGACTGCTCCCTCTTTATGTGAGCTCCCTTAGGTCCTTACCTGGCTTGAAGATGATACGACGCCTTGGTGGGATATTGTGAATGGTACCTGTCTTGGGGTTCTTAAAGGTCTTCCCCGCCTGTTTTCTCACAGAGAGGCACCCAAAGCCCCTGATCTCAACACGGCCACCTTCTCCAAGGGCCCTTATCATGCTCTTCAAGATGATGTCGCACGACTCTTCCAGGTCCTTTTTAAGGTGGTGTGGCAACTCCTCATGCATCCTCTTTACCACGTCCTTTTTAAGAGGCATAGTCAGTGGCCACCCTTTCAAATATGTTCTTAATGGTTGTTGCCGCCTCTTCTTCCAAAAGTTCCCTTAGCACCTTGAGCCTGCCCTTTTCTGGGTAGATGAGTCGCGGTTCCCCCTTTAGGTGAGAGAGTCGCTGCGCCATCTCAATGGCAGTGTCAAAGTTACCAAGCTCATCCACAAGACCCACCTCTTTTGCCTCGCGACCTGAGAATATCTGCCCCTGGGCAAGGGAGGCCAACCTGTCTAGCGGGATAGACCTGGCCTGGGAGACATCTTTCATGAACTTCTGGTGAACGTCTTTTAGCACACCCTCCACCACCTCTCTTTCGGCCTGCGTCATGTCTCTCGTCATGGAGCCTAAGTCTTTATAGGCCCCACTCTTTAAGACCTGGGTCTTTACTCCAAGCTTTTCCAGGAGTGGGCCTATGTTTGGGACCTTCATTATGACCCCAATGCTCCCTGTTATTGTACCTGGATTGGCCACAATCTTCCTGGCGCCAATGGCCACATAGTAGCCACCAGACGCAGCCACACTCTCCATGGATGCTACCACAGGCTTTTTCTTGTCGAGGGCCTTTAGCGCTGAATAGATCTCCTGCGACGCACCCACTGCCCCACCAGGGCTATTTATGCGCACCACCACCGCCTTTACGTCTTCCCGTTGCCTAAAATCGCGGATTACCTTGAGGGCAGGTTCTGAATCGGTGATGACCCCTTCGATCTCGACTATCCCAATGCCAGGGCCGCCTTTTATGGTGGCCACCTCCACACCGCCTGAAGAGGCCCATAAGATCAGGAGAAAAAAGGCAGCAACCGTTGCCAGGGACAAAACCCCAATGGTGGCAAGGGCCACCAGCATGGGGTGAGGACGGCCGCTCGAGGCTTCACCCCTTCTATTATAGCCGCCCTCGGGATGCACTTGTTACTCCGTTTTGAGGCCCTTTTGGAGGAGTTCCTCCTGAAGGATGCTTCCAAGGGTGGTAGAGGCCCCCTTGGACTTGGATGTATATTCTTCGTAGAGTCCCTTTTCCTCGTCCTCTTTGAGGCGCCTTATGGAAAGGCCTATTCTCCTTTCGAGCGGGGCGATATTGATGACCTTTGCAGTGATGTCTTGGCCCACTTCGTAGAGCCCTACAGGGGTCTTGATCTTTTTATCGCCAATTTCAGATACGTGGATCAGGCCCTCTATGCCCTCTTCAAGCTCTACAAAGACCCCAAAGTCAGTGACATTAGTGATCCGTCCTGTGACTTCGCTCCCAACAGGATACTTTTCAGGCACAGACTCCCAGGGGTCTGGGGTGAGTTGCTTTACGCCTAGGCTGAATCGCTCCTTTTCACGGTCTATATTGAGGACCACTGCCTGGATGGTCTGGCCCTTCTTGTAGAGTTCCTTTGGGTGTTTAATGCGCTTGTTCCACGAGAGGTCCGAGACGTGGACTAGGCCATCAATCCCCTCTGCAATGCCCACAAATACACCAAAATCGGTGACATTCTTCACTGTCCCCTCAATGACAGTACCAACAGGATAGCGCTCTTCCACAAGGTCCCACGGGTTGGGTTCTATCTGCTTGAGACCAAGGCTTATACGCTTTGCATCCTTGTCCACCTTGAGGACCACTGTCTCCACAGTATCGCCCACGGAGAGGATCTGGGAGGGGTGGCGAATCTTCCTGGTCCACGACATCTCAGAGACGTGGATCAGTCCCTCTACTCCCTCTTCGAGCTCTACAAATGCCCCATACTCAGTGAGGCTAACCACCTTTCCTGTCACTCTGGCGCCCTCTGGGTATTTCTCGTCCACCTTGGTCCACGGGTCTTCTGTCAACTGCTTTATTCCCAGCGAGACCTTGCCAGACTCTTTATCAAAACTAAGGACCTTTACCTTGATGGTGTCACCTACATTCAGGACCTTGGATGGATGTTCAACTCTCCCCCAAGACATATCAGTTACATGGAGCAGGCCATCTATGCCACCTAGGTCCACAAATGCACCATAATCGGTAATATTCTTTACCACCCCTTCTCGCACCTGGCCCTCTTCCAAGGTGGACAAGGTCTCTTGACGCTTTTTCTCACGCTCCTTCTCAAGTAGCACCCTCCTCGAGACCACGATATTCTGGCGCTTCCTGTTACATTTTATGATGAGACACTCGCACTCCTTGTTCACATATTCATTGGGGTCTTTTACAGGACCTAAGTCCAACTGGCTCAAGGGCAGGAACGCAAACAGGCTTGCTGGACGCTCTCCAATCTGAAAGGTCATACCGCCCTTGACCCTACTAATGATCTTTCCCTTCACTGGCCTTTCGTTTTCAAAGGCATCTAACACCTCATTCCACAACCCGCGTCTAAGTGCCTTTACAAAAGAGAGCCTGAGGACGCCCTCTTCTGGGTCCCACCTTTCAAGGAGGACATCTACAGTGTCTCCAGGTTGGACACACACCTTTTCCTCTTCATCTATGAACTCGCGGGCCGGTATCTGACCTTCGCTCTTGTACCCAATATCCACAAGGACCGTTTCGTCTCCGACCCTTACTACCTTTCCTTGGATGATCTGACCGGCGTGGTAACTGGGAATACTCTGCTCAAAGTATTCCTCAAACTGGCTCATATCTGCCAGTTCTTCGTCGTCTGCAGGTTGAGCGTCTGTATCGACGTCAACCTCCATCTCTTTTTCCTGTGATTCTGTTAACAACTTTTCCATTAAAATTTCCCCCTACCAAATTTGAATGTGGATATATAACAAGGCTTGGGGCAAAGTTCAACTAGAGTTTCACTCAGGCAGGAATTCTTGGAGGTGGGGATAGAGTTCTCGGATAAATTCGAGGAGCACTACCTTTTGGCGCCCCTCTGGGTCCACTGCCCCAGAGATGCGCACAAGCGCCCCGTCAGAGCGACGCCTCAGTATGGAGTCGAGAATCATATAGAAACGGTCCACATACTCGTTGGCAATCACTCGTCCCCTGGATTGGTACCAGTAATAGACCATCTGGCGCGACTCCCCCTTCTGGAGGAGATATTCGTTGATCTTGATGCGCTGTTTTTCCCCTGTACCCAGGGTATCCACGTCGAGAGTTACCACATCTGAACGGATCGGGCTCCAGCCACTACCTGGGTAACAGTGCTTTGGAGAATGGATCATAGCACCCTCTTTCTGGTCTTTAAAGTAACCAATATAAAGCCAAAGCACATATCCATTGGGGTCCTTATATGCCCTAAGTATGTATGAATCGACACCCAAGACCTCCAATACCCGTGGGGGCATCTCCTCTTCGTCTACTTCAACAAATTGACCTATCTTCTTTGGAAAGGCTGCAAGGGGCGTCTTCAATGAGACAGGCTCTACCCTATTGGCCACATTTGTGACCCAAAAGCCAGAAAGTATCACTAGGGGGGCGATAAACTGGGCTAAAAGGCCCAACCTCCCATGGGGAGCTGGGGTCAAGGCACCCTTGATCTCATCTACTTTTTTGTCTTCTATGAGGGCATCCCCCCTCCTCTTTATGATAAAGGATAGCCCTAAAAGAAGCGCTACCCCCACCAAAAAAAGCAGTTCCCCCTCAAAGGAATGGAAAAAGCCAAAGGCATATTTTGGCAACTTTACAGCGAGTATGCCAGTTATGACTATTCTAAGGGAATTTGTAAAGAGCACCACTGGGATGGCCATGAGACACGTGAGTATGCGGCGCCAGATGTCTTTATGCATGAACCAGGCCACCACTACGGAAAGTGCCAAGATCGACATGAGTGAGCGTATGCCGCTACATGCATCCACCACCTCGAGCACCATGTTGGGGAGGTAGAGGAGATTACCCTCCCTGTAAATTGGAACCCCTATTAGGTGCAGGAACCATGTGGCAGAACTGCTGGCAATGAGCTTTAAGGGAAATCCAATGGAGTCGTAGAGAATATAAGGGAGTGGAACCGAAAATATGAGGTAGACCAGGGGGAAGAAAAAGGGTCTTAGGGCATTTGGGCCAAGGGAGGTCAAAAGACACCCCCAGAGTGTAAGAAGAAAAGAAAACCTTTGGGTAAAAAGCTCTCCTGCAATACCACCTACTACGTACAAGAGGGCCCCTACGGCTACGAGAAAGAGCCCTGGTGCCCAAGGCGCAACCCGTCTTTGGTCCCATTTGCTCCTCCTAGCCCAGGCTATGTAAAGGGAAATAAAGGGTACTAGGAGACCATGGGAGTAATTTGGATCGTCCCAGAGGTCATGGACCCATTTAATGAGGATCTGCCAATAGGAGACCAAGAGGGTTAAAAGGGTCAAACCAAGACCCAGCCATGTTAGCTTGGTGGCCCCTCTGTGTGACAAAATCAGCGTGCCCCCTTCTTAAAAAGGACGATTTTCCCAGTATCAAACAGGATCTTTAGATCCATCCAAAGCCCTAGATTTTTAATGTAATAAAGGTCATATTCGAGCTTTTTTAGGGCATCCTCTTCTGATGCACCATATGGATAAAAGATCTGTGCCCAGCCTGTAAGGCCAGGCTTTACAC
>WGBU01000176.1 GCA_015494155.1 Deltaproteobacteria bacterium
CTTCCAGTTGTCAAGACCGCTGCGCTCATGCATTGCTGTTTTAAAGGACCTAAAATGCCTCCGGCGGGGCGGTTCCCTAAAGAAAAAGAAAAGACAAAAGCGGACAATTTATTTGCTAAAAAACCGGTCAACTTTATTTGTTGACAACAGAATGCTCCTCTGTCAAAAGAACTTGGTAGTGGAGATTCTATGGGGAGAATGTCCCACCAAAAGGCGTTAGGGGAGGGGGTTGACCATTTTAGTTTGAGTATAAATATACCGATAAAAAAGATATAGGAGATCTCAAGGAGGAGATGTATGGAGATTGTTGAGAGATTCGATGCATTCTTTGTCGATGAGATAGAGGCGGCTGAAAGGCGGCTTAATATTGAGCTTAGACCCCATGTAAAGCTATATCTCATCCATCTCCTCAAGAGGCTATCTGAACAGCGAGATTTCTTCTATTCAGAGGTCGTCCAGGACAAGCCGCTGGGTATTGTCATGCTGGAGGCCCTTCACAAAAATATATTTGAGAAGCTTAGGGATCTCAAGGCAGTGGGTGATTTGTCGCTCATCTTCTCCGGTCTCTATCCAGAACACCTCACCAGGAGGATGGTCGACATAGACTATTTCATACAGATCGGGAGGCGATCTTACCATCTCCTGTCAGACTTTTACAGTGGATTTAAGAGCAAACAGGACCTTTTTACATTGTATTCTCAGTTGGTTACAGATTTTATTCGCCTGATCGATGTGCTCACTGAGATATCAGGGGAGCTACACTTTTTGGATGAGATGGATGTGGCAAAGGCCCTTAGGAGGTGGCAGTCCACGAGGATCTCCAAGTACAGGGAGATCCTCGAGAGGGAAAACGTTATACCATGGGATTTTCAATAGCGTCCCACAGGCCTATTGCCATGAGACCCACAGTGCCCAGAGCCTTGACACACGCTATCTTGGCCAAACATGGGGAGTTCGCCCCTCATGAATGCCTCTAGTGCATCTCTCACAGTGGCACCACCTGTTATGCGATAGACTAGTATGCCTTGGGAGAGAAAGCCTTGAAGTGGCCTCATGCCCATACCCCCTGCCAATAAGGCCTTTACACCGGCAGAGGCAAGCATGTTTACGGGCATCATGCATCCGCCATGTTCATGAGGGGCGTTTTGAAGGGTGTCCACTGCCTTTATAGCGCCGTCTTTCAGTTCTACTAGTGTGAAGAGATCGGCGTGTCCAAAGTGCTGTTCTACAAGTGCGTCAAGGCCACCTGGGGCCACAGACGGTATTGCCACCTTTACGTTCATGTTTATTCCTCCTTTTCCTCTATAATGTAATTGCCTCCCTCGATGCTTATGGCCATCCCCTGGGTCAGGGCATCAGAGATGGTCTTTCTGGCAGCAGCGAGTATGCGGCAAAACGTAGGCTTCGAGACCCCCATGGCCTCAGCAGCCTTGGACTGGTCTAGTCCAAGCGAATCTGAGAGTCTGAGTGCCTCTAGCCCTTCCACAGGGAGCCTCGCCACCTTCAACATGCGCATGGGAATCCCCCTGGGTTTATAGAACGTCACGTTGGGACTGAAATATACTCGCCTACACTTTTTGGGTCTTGGCATGAGGATTGGTCCACCCGCAGTTTTGAAATATATTTCAAAATAGGACCATTTGTGGAAATGTCAATACCTTAAAAAGATGGTATCTACGCCATGATGGGTAGCGGCCTCTCATCAGTATTGAAGGGGGTTGGCTATTTGTTTAAAGATGCCTAGCACTTGTTAGACATAGATTATCCAATTGGTGACTGTGCCAAATAGGCTAGGCACAAGGGGTGAAAGTCTCATTGGGCATTCTTATTAGGCAGGGGGCGTGGCGGTGAGCGCGTCTTTTATCTCTTCCTGGATCTTATGGACCGTCTCTATTGGGTCCTTTGCATCCCTAATTGGTCGGCCGATCACAAGGTGATCTGCCCCATTTTTTATGGCCTCGTAGGGGGTGGCAGTACGCCTTTGGTCATCCCCCTTATCTAGTCCACCAGTATGCGGCCTTATGCCAGGTGTTACAATGAGAAAGTCGTGTCCCAGTCTATTTCTAAGGGAACTCACCTCCTTAGGGGACGCAACTACTCCATCACATCCGAGTTGCACTGCCTTTTGGGCACGGGTCAATACCAGTTCCTCCACAGTGCCTTTGAGTCCCATTGCATACAGGTCTTCAGGGTCAAAGGAGGTCAACACCGTGACCGCTAAGACCTTAAGCCCCTCCTTTTCTCCAGTAGCAGCCCTTATGATGGGTTCATTCCCATGGATAGTACAGAATGTCACACCACTTTGTCTTACTTGCCGGATTGCCCTCTTAACGGTCTCTGGTATGTCGAAGAATTTGAGGTCCAACATGACCTTGTGTCCCATATGGATGAGTTCATCCACAACTCCCCATCCACCCCCTAGAAACAGCTCGAGCCCTACCTTGTAGAATCTCACATGGGAAGAGAGCCTCCTTGCCCAGGAAATGGCCTCATCTACAGTGGGTACGTCCAGGGCAAATATAATTCTTTCATCTATGGGAATCTCTTTCATGACAAGAGGCTTACATAGTCTCAAATATGCTCCATGTCAATAAAGGCCTGGGTCTTGGTATCACCAAAAAAGATAGTGAAATTTTCTCTTTAAATCTATATCAATTTAGTATATATTAACTTAGTAAGAAAAATGAGGAGGCCCATTTTGATGGCAGAGGACAGGTCCTATAAGTTTGAGACTCGCGTTATTCACGAGGCATTTAGGCCCGAGGATTTTCATGGTGCAACGCAACCCCCTATCTTTCAGTCGGCATCTCATGCACACGAGAGTGCTGAAAACCTTAGTGCCACATTTTCTGGCAAGACCCAAGACCACATCTATATGCGTCTCACCAACCCCACCAACAGGGTGCTTGAAGAGAAGCTCGCTGCCCTCGAGGGGGGGAAGGGTGCTGTGGTCACTGCGTCTGGCATGGCTGCTATTGCCACGGCATGTCTTGCACTACTAAGAGCAGGAGATGAGTTTGTCACTGGCAACTCCTTGTTCATGTCCACATATCTGCTGTTTGCCAATGTGTTCAAAAAGTATGGCATCACACCCCGTTTTTGCGACCCCCTGGATCTGGCTGCTATAGAGGGGGCCATAAATGAAAAGACACGTTTTTTATATGTGGAGACCATTGGAAACCCCAAGATGGATGTCCCCGATCTAAGGCAACTTGCTGACATGGCACATGCACACGGGCTTCCTCTCGTTGTGGACAATACCCTTGCTACTCCCTATCTCTGTAGGCCCATAGAGCATGGGGCAGACGTGGTGGTCCACTCCACAACCAAGTACCTGAGTGGTCACGGCTGCGCCACAGGTGGCGCTGTGATCGACGCCGGCACCTTTGACTGGAGCAGTGAGCGCTTTGAGGATTTTGCCCCTTTTGTGGAGCGAAAGGGGCCTTTGGCCTACCTAGACAGGGTCTGGCGTGAACTGCACATAAATTTTGGTACCAACCAGGCACCTCTCCACTCCTATCTCACCGTCCTAGGGCTTGATACCCTGGCAGTGCGCATGGAGCGGCACCTTGAAAATGCCTCTAAGGTGGCAGAGTTTCTAAATGGCCACCCAAAGGTGAGATGGGTGAACTATCCGGGCCTGGATCACCACCCAAGTAATGAATGCGCCAGAAGGCAGTTTGGAGGGAAGGGATTTGGTGCACTGCTTACCTTTGGTCTAAAGGATCAGGATACCTGTTTTAGATTTATCAAGAATCTCAAATTGATATATCATCTTGCCAATCTCGGTGACTGTAAGACATTGATAATTCATCCATATTCAAGTCAGTATGTATCATTTCCAGAAGAGACCAGACAGTACCTTTCCATAACACCAGATCTACTAAGGCTGTCTGTTGGGATAGAGGCCATTGATGATATTGTTTACGACCTCGAAAGGGCACTGGAGGCGACCTGAATAGATTATGAGCGACTATGAGGTGAGGGCTCAAAACGGTAGATCAGTAGGCCTTGTGGAAAAAAAGTTTTTTGAATTTGCAAGGCCACCAGAGCTCATGCCCCTTGAGTCTGGGGTGAGATTTGGGCCCATTACCATTGCCTACGAGACCCTTGGCCAGTTAAACGAGGCGAGATCAAACGCCATACTCATATTGCACGCCCTCTCTGGCGACTCCCATGTGGCAGGTTACTACAGTAAGGACGACAAAAAACCAGGCTGGTGGGATATCATGGTGGGCCCAGGAAAGGCCATTGACACCAATAGATATTTTGTCATCTGCTCCAATGTACTGGGCGGTTGCATGGGGAGTACAGGTCCATCCAGTATCAATCCTAGGAGCGGGAGGCCCTACGGGCTCGATTTTCCTGTGGTCACCATTGGCGACATGGTGAGGGCACAGAAGGCCCTTATCGATCATTTGGGCATAGAGCAGCTATTGGCCGTAATAGGTGGTTCTTTGGGTGGGATGCAGGTCCTGGAATGGGCCCTATCGTTTCCCCACATGATGAAAGTTGCCATACCCCTCGCCACAACTGCGCGCCACTCTGCACTGGCCATTGCATTTAACGAGGTGGCGCGTCAGGCCATTATGGCCGATCCCAATTGGAGACATGGAGACTACTATGGTGGGCCAAGGCCAGACGTGGGTCTTGCAGTAGCACGCATGATTGGACACATCACCTACCTCTCTGATGAGGCCATGAGGCTCAAGTTTGGGAGGCGTCTCCAGGACAAAAAGGTCTTCTCCTTCAACTTCGACGTGGACTTCCAGGTAGAGAGCTATCTGAGGTATCAGGGCAAGAAGTTTGTTGAGAGATTCGATGCAAATTCTTTCCTCTACATCACCAAGGCAGCAGACTACTTCGACGTGGCAGAGCAACATGGGAGCGGCTCCCTTGTAAAGGCATTTTCAAAGGCCAGGGCAAGGTTCCTTGTGATCTCCTTTTCTTCAGACTGGCTTTACCCCACTTACCAGTCGAGAGAATTGGTCCAGGCTATGAAGAAGAATTGTCTAGATGTGAGCTTTTGCGAGATAGAGGCAGACTGGGGCCATGACGCCTTTTTACTGCCAAACCCAAGGCTCGAATCGCTCATAAGGAGTTTCCTAGATCACGCCATGGAACAGTAGGGTACGAGGTATAGGAAGATGTCCAATCAGCCCCATGAACTTCGCTATGACCTCGAGGTAATAGCCTCCTGGATAGAGCCTGGCTCGAGAGTGATAGACCTAGGGTGTGGAAAGGGGGAACTCTTGTGGCACCTAAAAAATATCAAGAAGTGCATTGCAACTGGGATCGAGCAGGACGAGGACGAGGTTGCCATCTGCATCCAAAAGGGCCTGAGTGTCCTCCAAGGGGACCTCAATAAAGAGGTGCTGGACTATCCAGACGGTGCCTTTGATTATGTGGTGTTGAGCCAGACACTCCAACAGGTCTATAGGCCAGTGGGGCTCATCAGAGAGCTCATGCGTATAGGTAAGAGGGTGATAGTGAGTTTCCCAAACTTCAGCCACTGGTCTATTAGATTGCAGGTGATGTTCACTGGGTATGCCCCTAAAAACAAGCTCCTACCATATGACTGGTTCGATACCCCAAATATACGGGTAATCACCATAAACGACTTTAGGAAATTTGCCCGCGACCTGGGCTATCGTGTATTGCGTGAGGCGGCGATAAACACCAATCACCAGGCACACTTTGGGCGCATTGTACGCATTTTTCCAAATCTGAGGGCTACATATGGGATATTTATGATCGGTAAGAAGGGAGAATCGTGGTGGCTTTAAATGAAAGAGAGAACAACAGAGCTGGTGTCACTAAGAGGTGGTACGCAGAGCTCAAGGGCGTGGTACAACGCCTCGCTACCTCGTGGGACAGCGGGCATCCCTGGGAACATGCGGGCGCAATCCCAATGCCCTCTCAAGAGGCAGTGGTAAGGATCATCCATATGGGAAGGCGCATCCTATTCCCAGGATACTTTACACAGGCGAGCATAAACCCCGATAATCTCGAATACTATATCGGCCAGGAGACGTGCAGGCTATTTGAGGAGTTGTCCACACAGGTGGACCTGGCCTTCAAATATCACGCGCTCATGAAGGGGAGATCCCACGAGGAAGATATACCAGATGCCCGAACCCTCGCCATGTCCTTTGTTGAACGGTTACCAGATATAAAGGCAACCTTGATGACAGACGTAGAGGCGGCCATGATGGGAGACCCTGCGGCCAAGAGCGAGAGTGAGATCATTTTCAGCTATCCAGGTTTCATGGCCATCACCATCTATAGGATGGCCCACGAGCTCCACCGGCTAAATGTACCCTTTATTCCCAGGATCATGACAGAACACGCCCACAGCCTCACAGGAATAGACATCCACCCAGGTGCAACCATAGGCGAGAGCTTCTTCATCGACCATGGTACAGGCGTTGTGGTGGGGGAGACCACCTACATAGGTAATAGGGTGAGGATCTATCAGGGCGTCACCCTAGGGGCCCTCTCTCTCCCAAAGGAGGCGGTGGAGCGCCTCCGCTATGAAAAGAGACACCCCACTGTGGAAGACGATGTGATAATCTACTCCAATACCACGATCCTTGGGGGAGAGACAGTAATAGGGGCACGCTCTGTGATAGGTGGCAACATCTGGATCACAGAGAGCGTCCCCCCTGATACCAGGGTGATCCTGAAGAGGCCAGAGCTCATCTACAGTGGGAGAAAGTGCCCAGTTGACAGAAGACAAGAGAAAGGAAAGGACAGGTAAGGGTAGATGAAGAGATTTTTCGATCGATCCATCACAGAGACCATAGGCAATACACCCATTGTGAGGCTAAAGCGTATCACCGAGGGTTGCAAGGCCAGGGTATATGCAAAGCTTGAGTCGTTCAACCCTGCATCCAGTGTAAAAGATAGGATAGGGGTATTCATGGTGGAGACTGCTGAGAGAGAGGGCCTAATCGGGCATGGTGCAACCATTGTGGAACCCACTAGTGGCAATACAGGCATTGCCCTTGCCTGGGTGTGCGCCTCAAAGGGTTACAGGCTCATACTCACCATGCCAGAGACCATGAGCATTGAAAGACGCGCCATGCTTCGCCACATGGGGGCAGAGCTTGTGCTCACTCCAGGCGAAGAGGGGATGAAAGGTGCCATAGCGCGCGCACATGAGATTTTAGAGGAGATAGATGGGGCCTATATGCCCGACCAGTTCTCAAACCCAGCGAACCCAGAGGTCCATCGAAGGACTACCGCACAAGAGATATGGAGTGAGACCCAGGGTGAAATCGATATCTTTGTGGCTGGAGTGGGGACAGGGGGTACCATCACCGGTGTGTCAGAGGTCTTGAAGAAAAAGAGGCCCTCCCTGCGCTCTATTGCAGTAGAACCCAAGGAATCCCCTGTGCTCTCTGGAGGGGCGCCTGGCCCTCATAAGATACAGGGGATTGGAGCTGGTTTTGTGCCAAAGATATTGAACCTCGATATAATAGACGAGGTGGTGCAGGTGGGAAGCGAGGAGGCCATGGAGGCAGCCCGCCGACTGGCAAGGGAAGAGGGGATACCATGTGGCATATCCTCAGGTGCTGCATGTGTGGCGGCACTCCAGGTGGCAAGACGCCCAGAAAATGATGGCAAAACAGTCCTCTTCATGGCACCAGACACAGGGGAGCGCTATCTAAGTACTCCTCTTTTCACCGGATAGGTATACACTGTATACTGAAAGTCAAATAGTTAAAAACCAATTTGGCCTTTCATAAAAAGGAGGAGCCGTCATGGAGAGAGTAGTCATCTTTGGAAAGTCTGGTTGACCTTATACCCAGCGGGCCAGGGAGGCCTTTTCAAAGGAGGGTCTAGAGGTTGAATATCATGATGTAAAGGCAGACCCGTCGCGCATGGAGGAGATGCTAAGATTCACAAATGGCACTAGAAATGTACCAGTAATAGTAAGGGGAGGTGAGGTCTCTATAGGTTTTGGGGGCACTTGAGGTGTATGATGGTATACTGGTAGTATACCATGCCCTAGTAGTTGAGTCTTACGATATACTTGACTTGGGTCTGCATTTGGGTTTTACTCAAATCTAGAACGGCGCCCTAGGGGAGTGTAACTACACTGAGATCTCTGGCCAGAATGGCCGGGGGACCCTTTGAACCTGATCCGGGTAATGCCGGCGTAGGGAAGTGGCGCGACCGACCAAGAGGCCATCTCGTCCATTGGCCTCTGGAAAGGCCGCGCACGGGTTGCGGCCTTTTTTGCTTGGTAGTCCCGCCCTTTACCTTAGATTCCCAGTGCGTCGTAAAGATAATGTGGTGTGCGATGAAGATCCTGGTTAATGAGAGACCGGTTGTAGTGGGTAAGGGCACACGGCTCTATGAGTTGAGGGATACCCTTTACCCAGGGGCCGATTGCATTGTAGTAAATGGCTTTCCCTCTCCTGTGGATCGCACCCTTAGAGAGGGAGATAGGGTGGTCTTCATAAAGAGGGGAGAGTGCCCGGCCCCAGAAGAATTTGAGGCCCTTTTGACAGCGCGTCACACACCAGGCGTGCACGAGAAGATAAGGGCGGCCACAGTGGGGATCTGCGGCCTGGGTGGACTGGGATCGTCTGTAGCAGTAGCCCTGGGGAGGATAGGTATAGGAAGGCTGATATTGGCAGATTTTGATGTGGTGGAACCTTCGAACCTCAACCGGCAGTACTATTTCGTGGACCAGATCGGGATGCCCAAGACAGAGGCCTTGAAGGCGACACTGATGAGGCTAAATCCTTATTTAAAGGTGGTAACCCATGCCCAGAGGGTGGATGAAGCTAGTGTGGCCACGCTCTTTGAAGGGGTGGATGTCATGGTAGAGGCCTTGGACCGGGCCGAGGAAAAGGCCCGTCTCGTAGAGGCCTTTCTGACCTCCTATCCAACAGTACCAGTGGTGGCAGCCTCTGGCCTTGCTGGTTTTGGCCCAGCCAATGAGATCGAGACCAGGAAGGTCATGAAAAACCTCTATGTGTGTGGTGATTTTACCAGTGAGGCCATGGAGCATCAGGGTCTCATGGCCCCGCGAGTGGGGGTTGCAGCTCACCACCAGGCCAATGCTGTGCTGAGGCTCCTCTTGGGATATAGGCCCTAAGAAATCATTAAAAAAGAGATGGTGGCACAAACCATGAAGGTTACAATAAATGGTAAAGAACAAGAAGTGAGCGGGATAAAGAGCGTGAGGGATCTCTTGGACCATCTGGGCCTCGATTGTTCAAAGGTGGCAGTAGAGGTCAATAGTTGCGTGATCAAAAAGGACGAATATGACCAGACGGCCATCTCCCACGGGGATGTGGTGGAGATAGTGCGCTTTGTAGGCGGTGGTTAAAAGAGAGAGGTGGATCAGATGATGCAAGACATGTTGGTGATAGGTGGAAGGAGCTTTAATTCAAGGCTCATGGTGGGGACCGGAAAGTTTTCATCCCCCTCGACTATGAAGGATGCCTTAGCTGCCTCTGGTGCAGAGATCGTCACAGTGGCCCTAAGGCGTGTGGAGCTTGAGAATCCAGACGATGACATCTTGAGCCATATAGACCTGGGCCGCTATCTCCTCCTCCCAAATACCAGTGGTGCTAGAGACGCCGAGGAGGCCGTGCGCCTTGCACGGCTTGCAAGGGCGGCAGGGTGTGAGCCATGGGTCAAGTTGGAGGTGACCCCCGATCCCTACTATCTCCTCCCAGATCCTGTGGAGACCCTTAAGGCAGCAGAGATACTCGTGAAGGATGGATTTACAGTGCTTCCATACATCAATGCAGACCCTGTGCTGGCAAAGCGGCTACAGGAAATAGGTACGGCCACAGTCATGCCGCTGGGCGCCCCCATTGGGACCAATAGGGGGGTGCGCACTAGGGAGCAGATAGAGATCATCATTGAACAGGCCACGGTCCCGGTGGTGGTGGACGCAGGGCTCGGGGCCCCTTCCCATGCGGCAGAGGCCATGGAGATGGGGGCAGATGCCGTGCTGGTGAATACTGCCATTGCCGTATCAAATAATCCGTCCCTTATGGCAATGGCCTTTAAAAAGGCAGTAGAGGCAGGCCGCGAGGCCTACCTTGCAGGCATACCAGAAAAGAGTCTAAGGGCACAGGCCTCTAGTCCTTTGACTGGTTTTTTGAGGGAGTAATATGAGTTTTTTAGATCTCATAAAGGAATTTCACCCTGAGGATGTTCGAAGCGCCATAGAGGCCAAGGGACCAAAGGATGTGGAATATGCGCTACAGGCAAGGCGCCTTACCCTCGATGACTTTATGGCACTCCTCTCACCTGCTGCCGAGGGGTACCTCGAAGAGATGGCCCAGGCCTCCCATGCCATAACAGTCAAGCGATTTGGAAAGACCATCTTGCTCTATGCCCCCCTTTATATATCCAACGAGTGTTCCAATTCGTGTGTCTATTGCGGTTTTAATGTGACGAACAAGATCCCCAGAAAGACCCTAAGCCTTGATGAGATAGAAGAAGAGGCAAGGGTACTAAGGGGCCATGGATTTAGGCACATACTCCTCCTCACAGGCGAGGCCCCAGACCGATGTGGCCTAGACTACATCGAAGAGGCGGTTAGGCGCATAAGGCCCCTTTTCAGTTCCATCTCAGTGGAGATCTATCCACTAGATGAAGATGGTTACAGGCGTTTGATCAATGCAGGGGTGGATGGGCTCACTGTGTATCAAGAGACCTATGACAGGGAACTCTATCTGAGGCTTCACCCAAGGGGAAAGAAGAGAAACTATGTCTGGCGCCTCCTCACCCCAGAGCGGGGGGCCAGGGCCGGGATGAGGAGGATCGGCATAGGCGCACTCCTGGGGTTGAACGACTTTAGGATAGATGGATTCTATACGGGCCTACACGCCCTTTACCTACAGAAGTACTATTGGAAGAGCCTCATTACAGTCTCTTTCCCAAGGATAAGACCGGCAGAGGGTGGTTTTAGGCCACTAAACCATGTGAGTGACAAGAATCTGGTGCAACTCATCTGCGCAGTAAGGCTTCTGGTGCACGACGCAGGGCTCGTCCTCTCTACGAGGGAGAGCGAGGGGCTCAGAAACAATCTCCTTCCCCTAGGGATCACCCAGATGAGTGCAGGCTCCTGCACGGCCCCTGGCGGGTATTCCCACAAGGCAGATGCAGCCGGCCAGTTCGAGATAGATGACAAGAGGAGCCCAGAGGATGTTTTCGAGTACCTCCGTGCCCATGGGTACGATCCTGTGTGGAAGGACTGGGATTCTGCCTTTCTGAGTGGCAAGGCCAGCTAAGATAAGATGTCTCTTGAACGCCACCACCCCCAGAGGCTCTCCCCCTATTTGATCACAGACAGGCACAAGCTCCCCCCTGGAAGAGACCTCTTAGAGACCATAGGTGAGGCCCTAAGGGGTGGTGTTAGAGCTGTCCAGTTGAGGGAAAAAGATCTCACGCCAAAAGAGATATATGATCTCGCACGAAAGATCCGCTCTCTCACTAAAGAATACGATGCCCTCTTTTTTATAAATGACCGCCTGGATATAGCAATGGCCGTAGGTGCAGATGGGGTCCATCTCACTACCCAATCAATACCCACTGAGGCCGTGAGAGAGGTGGCAGGGGAAAAGGTGATTATTGGGGTATCAACCCATTCTATAGAGGAGCTTTTGACTGCAAAGAGACAGGGGGCGGATTATGTCACATTTAGTCCTATATTTTTCACCCCTTCAAAGGCCATGTATGGGCCGCCAAAGGGTATAACAGCCCTTGAGATGGCCTGTAAACTAGCTGGGGATTTGCCAGTGATCGCCCTTGGGGGGATCAAAAAGGATCAGGTGAAACAGGTGATGGAGGCCGGCGCAGCAGGGATCGCTGTGGTCTCTTTCATCATATCATCCAAAGACCCCTTTAAGGCTGCAAAGGAGATTTTATCTGCATGGAGGGCATAAAAATTTAGAAGATATCGAATTCCACGGCCTCTTTTATCCACAAGAGAACTTTTCAAAAAAAAATAAAAAAGGGCCCTTTTTAAAGGGCCCCTTTAAAGTATCCAGTAAATTTTATGTTCTAAAGGAACTTATTCACCTACACCGCCAAGGATGAGAGGCTTTACGATGGCAAAGGCAAATTCTAAGAGTAGAAGGAAGAGAAGTGGTCTATAGACACCCTTGGCCTTCAATAAGGCAGCGAAGATGCTAATGAGAGGAACCAAGGCCAGGACTGCCACACCACCGATACAGAGCATGTCCATGTAGCCTAGGTGGCTCAGAAACCAGGAATAGCCATGTACTGTCATGTTGTTGACGTGTTCCCAGAACTGTGATGATGGCTCGCCCCAGTGGGCCGCCACTGCATGAACGTCTGAAAAGGGCCTCACTCCAAAGAGATAGATCACACCTGGAATCAGCATGGCAGCAAGCCCTATATATGTGAAGATCTCCATGGCCTTTGCAAAGGCCACACCCATTGGATCAACTTGGAAGCTGTTGTTGTTTTCCATATCTCTACTCCCTCCTTAAATGATTTTTGGGATGATGCCGAGGCCACCAAGTCCCTTGATGATGTCGATGATACCTGCCAAGAGCAAGATGATCATGACAAGGTAGCGCACGAAGGTGGGCTTTGCCTTTTCTGCGATCTTTGCACCTATACGTGCACCAATGGAAATGCCAAGTACTGCCGGGATGAGTACCAGGGGCAGGAGTGCACCATTGGAGATGTATATCCAGGCAGCAGCGGCATCGTTTACAGTGATGATGGCCATACTGGTAGATGTAGCCACCTTGATGGGTGCACCCATGATCATATTGAGCACTGGAACGTTGGCCCATCCTGCACCTAGACCAAACATACCGGCGATCATCCCCACTACTGCAAAGGCCACAAGACCCACTGGCATCTTGGTAGTCCTGTAGTGTACGACCTTATTCAGATTGGGCTCGAACCATGCCCCAGATATATCCAGTGCCCTGGAGATGGGGTCTATATCTTTGACCTCTGGGAACTCCAACTTTTTGGCCTTGCTCATCACCACAAAGATGATGAAGAGCACCACACCAAGGGCGATGGTGAGGTAATATTTACCCAGGGGAAATGCATTGGTGATCCAGAGCCCCACAACACCGCCAATAATGGACATGACTGTAGAAACGATTAGGATCGGGGTCATGAGTTTGAGGTTTGCCAGCCCCTTCTTCATGAGGTGTGGAGTGGATGAGAATGCACTCATCATGGCCATGATGAGTCCAGTTCCCCTGACGAAGTCCATGCTGAATGGGAAAAATGCAGTGGCAATGGGTACAAAGAGCACACCACCACCCACACCAGAGACTGGTGCGATGAGACCAATGGTAAAGGTGAAGAAGAACATACACATGGGCCAGAACCACCAGGCAGTGCCCGATGAGGTCTGGGCAGCTTCAGCAGCAAAGGCAATACTGCTCACACACGCCAAGACGGCCAGCACCATCAAGAGGCTGACCTTCCAATGTTTGTTGAGTCTTTCTCGTTTCTTCATAGCCTCCTCTCCTTTGTGTTTTTGTCTGCCACTCATGGGGCAAGTGGCGGTAATGAAAAAAAATATTGTTAAAACTATTACAAAAATTGTTGTGGCAATATAGCACTATGAAATTGCCCGTCAAGGATTCCCAATCAAGTTGCCCCTTACCTTTAAATCTTTTAAATCTTTCCCTTATGGATTAGGTTTGGTGGGCCGATAAGAGAGGAAAAAGTGAATATTTATATATATCACGGGAGGTTTTCTATGCGGCTTAAGAATGTGGCTCTCTTCTGCTTGACCATGGGAATCTTATTGTTGATGACTCTACTAAGTAGCAGTCCAACCCTTGCATCTCACGAAGGTGGTGCACACCCAGGTGGTTCTCCCCCGTCTAAGACACACCATGTACTGGATGTATTTGGCAAGGTCCTAAATCCACACAATAGTGGTGTGGGAGATGTAGAGCTTGAGGTCCTAGTGGATGGAGAGGATGCAGAAATTCTGTCTGGAAAGGTCTCTGAAGGGCACAAAAAGGGGATCATACTCACAGAGGCAGATGGATCCTTCCAGTTTCAAGTCGCCCTCCCAAAGGGCACTGACATCAGGGGCCACAAGATCGAGATAAAGGCCTTTAAACCCAGCTATGAGAGGAGTGTCTTTGAGATCGATTCGTCCAGGATAGCCCAGCGCGGCAATGAATATATGGTGCATACTGACCTTAAGATAAAGCGGACCACAGGGCCAGCCTTCTGGATAGCCACAGTCGTATTCATCCTTGCCTATGTACTCATATCCTTTGAATTGCTCCATAGGACCCTTGCAGCCATGCTGGGTGCTGCAATCATGCTCGTAATAAGCTACACCCTGGGTACCATAAATCCCGAGTACCACATAATGAGCTATGAGGCAGCCATAAGGGCGATAGACATGAATGTCATCCTCCTGCTCATGGGCATGATGATCATAGTGGGGATACTTAAAAATACCGGTGTCTTCCAGTGGACCGCATACAAATGCTACCAACTGGCCCGCGGAAACGTGATAGTGCTCTCTGTCATCTTGATGACCTTTACTGCCGTTGCATCTGCATTTCTTGACAATGTCACTACCATGCTACTGCTCACACCAGTGAGTATAGAGATCGCCCTCTCGCTTGGTATCTCCCCACTCTCCCTTTTGATACCAGAGGTCTTGGCATCCAACATCGGTGGTACTGCAACCCTCATAGGAGACCCACCAAATATCATGATTGGCTCCTATGCAGGGCTCACCTTTATGCAGTTTGTCATCAATCTCGCCCCAGTCTGTATAATCTCCATGCTGGTGCTCTTTGTCTATTCAAAGTTTGTCTATAATGGTGAATACAAGAAGGCCACTGTCACAGACATCCAGGCCTTTATAGAAAAGCTAAGAGAGGAATATAAGATTACAGACAACACCCTACTCACAGTGGGTATGATCGTCATGGGGATCGTGATATCCATGTTTCTCACCCACGGCTTCTGGCACATGGAAGTGAGTATAGCCGCCATCTTTGGAGCCTCTCTCCTCTTTACATATGGCATCGTAACCAAGAAGGTGGATCTCTTGAGCCTGATAGAAAAGGACATTGAATGGCCCACCCTGCTATTTTTTATGTTCTTGTTCATCCTTGTTGGTGCCGTGGAGGAGACCGGACTTTTGGATATGATAGCCGACTGGGTGCTAGAGCTCTCCCACGGAAGTCTCATTACATCCA
>WGBU01000177.1 GCA_015494155.1 Deltaproteobacteria bacterium
GGAATTATACGCTCTACACAGTGGCAGTAAGACATGGAGTAGCAGTGAACTCCATTGAGAATTGGCTCACAGACCTATCCGTCCTCACTTTTTCCATCCAACCCTTTTCCCTTGAACATCTCCTAAAAGGGCTAAGGGATGAACCCTACATCCTTGAGACCAAAGGCCCTGGTGAAGAGGGTGCAAAGGCCAAGATACTCCATAGATGGGACCTAATTTTCCTTGGTGGATTGATGGACGACCCCAGGACCACTGTTGATGAAAGCATTACAGACGACCTCATACCAGGGGAGATCAATCACATGATGGCCTACCTCGGCAGGGACCAGGCAGGACGACCCATAGGGGTAGAAATGAGCACAAACCTTTCGTTTAAGGGCCCTATGCTAAGGTTAGTCTGGTTCCCAGAATTTGGGTCAAGCCTCCCTCCTGTAGAGGACTCACTTATGCATGTGCCCTTTTTCATGAAGGACCTTGAGTGGTACAACCTTAGAGATGCCAGGAGGTTAGACCAGGCACTACTCACGAGGGTAAAAGACCTTAACGACACCCTTATAGCCCAGATTGGAGAGGACATCCTCTCTGGCCTACCCTATCAACTAGAGTTTTACTGGTCTGGTGACCTCAGTGACAGGGTGGTCTATCTCATAGACGATGGGAGGGCGAATGGGTCGTCGTGTACTGATTACTGGTTGAGCCTTTTTGAAGACTTTGCTGGCGTATGTATACACAAGGCCAGGATGGACGCATCTAGCATTGTGGACTACTACCTATATGACCCCGTTGGATCTGAAGCAGAGGTCCCAGAAGAATTGAACCCCTTTCCCTTCACCCTCCATGTAAGAGACCTCTTCCAACTCGGGTTCACCCTCACTGACCCACCGCCTCACCTTTTCCCCTGCGATAACTCCACAGAGACTGGCCTACCGCTCCCTGACAGGGTCTATAGTAGCCCTGATCTCGTGGACATCCCAGCCATAGGGGAGTCCACGAGATTAACAGGGCCTCAATAAAGTATCTCCTCTAACTATTCTGTATAACTATACGTCCCATCGCATGAATTTGTAAATCCGATCACCCCTGTCTCGCCATCTTTTGAGATACCGATGGTGCCTCCGATTGGATAGTCCTTACACACTGACGAATTATAGTTGAGGCCATAGACCTCCACTCCGTAGCCCATGACTGTGCCTGCAGACAGGGTGCTTATCACATACCCACCAGACTCAGAGTAGGCAATATTGAGATCGAGATCTATAGGACCCTCGCTTGTAGAAAGGTCCAAAGAAACCTTCATGTTTGCAGCAGAGGGCCTTTGGATGGTAACTGAGCCAGATGTTATGGTAAAATCACCATAGCTTACATTTTGCGGTGTGAGTGTGATCTGCTCAAATAACCCTTTTGAGAGATCTGTAATATTAGTCCCTTGGATGTTGATCTTTCCTTGAAGAGGCTGACCATTCACCCTTAGACCAGTTAGAACTATGTTACCACTCAGGTTTCTAGACCCACTAGAAGACATAGTGAGACTGAGGGTGCCAGAGGAACTGCCGTCCAAGACCTCGCTTCCATCCATGGTTATATGGTTTGCAGTGAGGGAAAAGTCTGCTCCCATGCCCGTATCACCCATGTGTACATTGGTTAGGACGAGTCTGGCTGTCCCAGCCAGGACCGAGCCATTTTTAAGGGTATAGCCAGAACCAAAATTTATATCCACAGTGATCGTAGATGGTAGGTTTAACGGGCTTATATCCTTTGGTGAGATGGTGACGATGTCACTATCTGAAGTGGCTCCATCGAGTATGCCAGAGAGCTGATCATAAAAACCAGTAAGTGAAGGTAAGATGGCCATGATCTTATCGACATTGCCTGTGATCTTGCCTTTCAATGTACTTGTTGATGAGGTTTCACCCCCAGTCCCAGACGAACTGCCTCCACCTGTCCCCTGGCCTCCACTGGTTTGAGAGCCATTGCCTGTCTCTTCCCCTCCTCCCAAGACGATTTGGGTTGCCCATGCATCATAGGCCTCAAAGGTCATGTCATTGGCCGGTACCACAAACAACATAAATTTAAATGATGCCCCAGGTCCAAATAGTGATGTGGGCAATCCAGAAAAGATTGTCTCATTGATAGGGGATTGAACACCAGACTTCCACACAAATACCCCTTGAGAAAGGGATTGGATGTTATTTGATGCATCAAAGAGAAAGATTTCGTCTGGTGCAAGGTTAGTTACTAAAACAAGGAAGATATCCACGGGCGAAGTATAGGCAGGGAGTGCCACTAAGAGGTCCATGGTCTGTCCGCCTGCTGCCACTGCCCCTAAGCCAAATGGATTGATGTCTGACTTGGTACCTGAGGTAGAAGGGGTCGCTGCCGGTGATACAGGATAGATTGCCTTAGAAGAGGGGAGTGAGAACCCACCCGTTGTAGAACTGCTCCCATTGCCTGTGGACTGAGGCACATAGGTCCTGGCACACAAGTTGTCAAATGAGGCACTTATGGAATCTCCACTGGCCTCTATCCACATCCTATCGAGCACCAGATCAAAGCCATTAAAGTCGCCCTCTATCTCAATATCAGTATCTTGGCCATTTTGGCGGAATATCACCTTGTCATCTTTAAATGTTAGGCCAAAGGAACTCAACACCCCTGAGATCTCATAGGGACCTTGAGATCTCCAATTACCCTCTAGCACATCCCAATAGTAGAAATAGACGCGTCCACTATTGGGATATACTATTACTTCCATTCCATCGGTGGTTACTCCATCTACATCAAATAAGACATCGCCATCTGTATAGACATAGAGGCCCACGTAATTGTCTGACCCCCCTGATATATCCACTAGATCAATGTCTACTGAAAATGGGGCCTCAGGTGAAAAGCTTCTGTCTGCCAGTGCCACCTTCCCTTCGGTCTTATTGGATACGGTTAGTGTGCCATCTTGTATGCTCCAGTCTGCATTTCTGGTGGTATAAGTAGTGAAAAATGAAAATGAGTTGGAAAAGTCATCGAACAATATGTCACACTGGGTTGAAAAGGCAAAAGTCCGTGTTGGACCCAAAAGAGCCAAAAGAAAAAATAGTGAAAGGATGGTTAATATTCTCTGCTTGTTCATAATTCCTCCCTTGTTTTTTTATGACGTATCGTATCTGTGTTAAAATCCTTAAATAGTTTAACATGAAAATTTAAAAGATCCAAAAAAATATAAAAAAAGAAAAGATGTCTTCTATCTATGCAGGAAAGATCAAACGCCCAGGAAAAGCTATCAAAAAACCGTTAGTCTGTGTCAAAGGCAGAGATGAAGGTCCCCTTCCTTACTCTTTCTTGGTACAGAGGAGGCTCTTTAATAGTTTTGCCTCACTATAGGGTTTAGACAGGAAGTAATCCATGCCTGCTTCCATGCAGAGGGACCTATTTTTTGTACTGGCGGTGAGGGCAATTATTGGAACGTCTTTATACTGGCTTAGTCCACGAATCTCCTCTGTAAGCCTATATCCATCGGTATCTGGCAGATTTATGTCCATGAATATGGCGTCAAATCTATGTTTTTTTACTGCCTTAAGGGCAACATTTCCAGTAGATGCCACCACTGGCTTTACTCCGAACTTCTTAAGCAGTTCTACGACAATCTTCTGATTGATCCTATCGTCTTCCACCACAAGGACCTTCATGCCAGCTACTTTATCTGGTGAGAGATCTACTTGGCCATCTTGGCCATCCTCGGACAATACGGGGCAGGATAGCTGGTCTGGCTCCATCCTGAGGAGCCTTAGCACCTCTGAAAGAAGTTGCTTGCCCCTCGATGGTGCCATAACAAATCCAATGGCATCGAGTGCTGCACTGCCTGCTGGGAATTTAGTGCTAAGTTCCATCATCTTTATAGCTGGTATGTCGTAAAACAGTATTGGAAAACCATTACGGTCCTCATCTCTCCACGATTCCTCGAACAAGGCCCCACCTCCAGAATCCCATTCTGCAATCACAATGGCCTTTTGGCTCTGACTAGTACATCCTGCAAGCACCTCCTGGGCCTCGTGGAGACTGGGGGCGTGGCGTACCTCGAAGCCACACCCTGAAAGCCTACGCTCCACAAGCGTGGAGGCAAGGCCTTTTTCAGCCACTAGGCAAGACACAGGGGTGGGGAATATAGGTTGCCCCCATTCCAAATCCAGGGGTCTTACGTTCATGGAAAACTTGAACTCCACCCCATTGGCCACCTGCTCGATCTTGAGTTCTCTGTCCAATTCGGCAAGCAGCCTCTGACAGATCAAAATTCGTGGGTTCTTGGAAATGGATCTCACGTCATCCAGCAATTCTCCGCTCTTTTCGACCTCCATCTTAAATTCCAGTGCACTCTTTGGATCGGCATTGTATCCAATGCCTATGTGTACTGCCGGGGCTCCTAGTTGCCTCACTGCATAGTTGAAGACCTGGGTCAATACCTGTCGCATCCTACCCCTGGGTCCAGTAAACCATTCCGGAGTGACACCATCAATGGAAAGAGATGTATGTGTACCCCTTGCGGCACACAATCCCTGTACTGTCTCTTTGAAATCTTCTAACATATCTGTGAGGCCAAAGCCCTGCTCTTTAAGTGACGATTCAAAGTCATCCTGAGAGAGTTCGATGACATCGTCCAGTATGGTCAGTAGGGCGCCCGCTGCCCGCTCTATGGTCCTAAAGTAATTTTCCATGGATGGGGTGAGCACGCTCTCTTTGAGGGCCAGCTCAGTCATGTTCAGTATGGTATTTACAGGAGACCTTATTTCGTGATGGAGGTCGGCCATAAAGGCCAAAAGGGAAGAAATTGGCCCTTTAACTCTTTCCATGCTCACACCTCCATCTCTACGATAGTGAAGATATTATAGCCTAGAGCCAATTTTTGCCAGCCTATTCCTGGCAGTATCAAAGTCTAGGCCCTCAATAAGCGCATCCAACTCGGATAATTCATTCTCTGGTATGTGTGGTGAAAGTTGTTCTCTTAAGCGCCTCCAAACTTCTTCACATTCAATATCGTTCAACTGAAGCAATTCGTCAAGCTTCAATATGAGATTTTTAACTTGAAAATTATTTATTCCTTCTACAAGACCCTGTTGGGCAAATTTGTCATATTTGGAAATGGCCCTGTCTATGGCCAAAATGTTATCCTGTATCTCTATGACTATCTCATCTAGCCCAGACAAGTCTCCATCACACGCCTCTTCTGCCTCTAAGAACAAAGATCTAAGCTGGGGCAGGGCCAGGTTCGCACTAACGCCCTTGAGGGTGTGGAAAAACCTCTTGAGTTTCTCCATATCCTCTTCTTTGACGAGATGTTTTACCTGGGCATGGATGTCCTTATAGTCTGATGAAAATTCCCGAAGTAGATCTACATAGAGGCCTGGATTTGAAGAGAATCTACTCCTTGCCTCATCCATATCCACGCCAGGCACTTTGGGGAGCTGCTGTACCCCTTCTTTGGTACTGCTCACCACTCGAATCTTTTCTTCACTCACCCATTTTTTCATTATGGCCACAAGGGAATCGGGGGTTACAGGTTTCATGACAAAGTCGTCCATCCCTGCCTCAAAGCATCGCCTCTTGTCTTCCTTAAATACCCCTGCTGTCATGGCAATAATGGGCTTTTCGCGGAATAGATCCACCTGTCTCAACCTCTTGGTTGCCTCATAGCCGTCCATCTCTGGCATCTGGATATCCATGAATATTATGTCATGGCCTGGATCGGCCTTCTCCAAGGCCTCTATTCCATTAGAGGCAAATTCAACAGTTGCGCCCAAGCGTTCCAGGATCTCTCTGGCAACCCTCTGATTTATCTCATTGTCCTCTACCACCAGCACATTGAGGTCATGGAAACGTATCTCCCCAGATGTCCCCTCCCCTTCTCTTAAATCGCTATCTTTCCCAAAGACCTGGTAAAGGGCATTTCTAACCCGAGTTGCTGTACAAGGCTTTAGGGCAAATGCCACGCCCTCCTCCCTCTTTAAAAACGACCTTACCTTCTCTTCTACACCAAATGGGGCAAGTACCAGGACCCTTGGCCCGCTATTGTAAGAAAGCTTGGGGGCGATATCCTCAATGGCCTCGCGAGCGAGATCTACCACAAATATATATGAGGCCAAATCGCCATCTCCCTTGGCCTTCAGCTCCTCTTCTCCAGGTAGCTCTCGTATGTCGAGAAACGCCGTCTGTGATACCCCCAGGCGTCCCAAGATGTTTTCCAAGGAAGACCTGATCCGTGGATTACCACTAAATACAAAACACTTGGTCTCTTCAAGGCCTTCTATCTCTTCCTCATGGGCAGTGTCAATACCGTCTGCCCTCTCCATCTCCACTTTGAATGTGAAGGTAGACCCTTCGAGTGGTGTACTCTCCACCCTGATGGTACCGCCCATTAGCTGGGCTATCTTCTTACAGATGGTGAGACCAAGCCCTGTTCCGCCAAATCTGCGGGTAGTAGAGGTGTCGGCCTGTGTGAACATGTCAAAGAGATACTCCAGTCTCTCCTTTTCAATGCCTATTCCAGTATCTGAGACCTCGAATAAGAGGCGCACCAATCTCTCATGCCCATTTCCATCAAGCTTACAAGAGAGGACCACCTCACCTTGATCTGTAAATTTGATGGCATTTGACACAAGATTTGTGAGGAGTTGCCCAAGGCGCACTGGGTCCCCCATTAGGGCGTCAGGGACCTCTTTGTCTATGTCTATGATGAACTCTATTCCCTTGTCTGAGACAATTTCAGTAAACATATCTGCTATGTTTTCCATTACACCCAGGAGACTGAATGGGGTGTGCTCAAGTTCCATTTTACCTGCTTCGATCTTGGACAGATCCAGGATGTCGTTTACCAGGTTGAGGAGTGAGTTGGCAGATACCCTTATAATCTTTAGATATTCCCGCAACTTTTCTGGTAGGTCCATCTCCAAGGCCAAGGCAGTTATACCAGTGATGGCATTGAGAGGTGTCCTTATCTCGTGACTCATGTTGGCGAGAAACTCTGACTTTGCCCTGCTCGCCCGCTCTGCCTGCTCTTCTGCGATCCGCATCTCCTCGGCCTGCTTTTTCAAGAGGGCATTGGAGGCCTCGAGCTCTAAGGTCCTCTGCCTCACCTTCTCTTCAAGGGTGCGAGTGAACTCTTCAAGCCTTAGATTTGCATCCTCAAGTCTGCGTGTATACTCTGCCTGTAATTTGTCTTTCTCTTTTTGGAGCAGACTCAACCTGTCGCTCAAGGCCATTGAGAGAAGGATCACCTCCCAGGCAGAACCGATCTGAATCCCCCAAACGGTAATAAAGTTGTTTGGAAGGAGGCTAAAGGTCTTCAAGGCATAGATGGCGCTTCCAGCCATAGAAATGGACCATGCAAGTGCATAGTACCTAGCAGGCCTATAGCCCCTATAGAGACATACAAAACCAGTCACAATATGTACTATCACGGATATTATTATAAATGTAGATATCCTAATGCTGATCTCATAAGGTATTACTAGACACAAAAGGGCAGAGATAAACGAAATAATCTGTA
>WGBU01000178.1 GCA_015494155.1 Deltaproteobacteria bacterium
ATGCCAAGGTTGTCTCCGCAGTGGCCCCCATCGCTTATGTAGACATATTTTCCTGCATCCACACTTCCTACAAGCTCTTTAAAAAGGAGGAAAAAGAACCTCCACCTCTCCGTCTTGTTTTGCCCCGATCTTGAAAAATCATCTGCAATGTATCTTGGATTCTTCAGCCATTGTCCAAGCCTCATCCCGAGAACGGTACAGGCAAAAGAGCGAAACCTCGTGGTCATCCTCCCCATTATTGGGGCCACAGCCGCTCCACTTATGCCTATGGCCCTTGCAAGGGTGAGATCCTTGTAGGCGTTTTTTGTCCTCACATAGCCTGTCCTCGAAGACCCTGAAAATAGGCGAGAAAGGATGAACTGCTCTGTCTTCCTCTTGAGTCCTCTAAGATCACTTGCTCCCGTAAGGTTCAAAGTGGCACAGATGATGTGGTATGGCCCCCTTGCTGCAACACAAAAAGGACTGTCGTTTTCTTTGCAATCTCCCTGGACAAGGGTCCCATGGAGCTCGTGGAGCTTCATCTCCCTAAAGTCCCTGAATAGGCACTCTCTGGGTTCTATTTGGCAATGCTCCTTTTGTGTTGCACTTCTTGTGGTCTTCTCTCTACGACCTCCCTGGTACTTGTTGTCAGGCCATTTGGTGAGGGCAGTGAATAGGAATGCCCTGGCAAGCCTCATGTCGTAAAAGGTGAAGTTGGACAGTCGGTTAAAGTCGATGAGTGAGAGTATACAGAGCAACACGGCAGAGACTAGTGCAGCCGTAAAAAGGGGCGTTGGGTTGCATTTGGTTATGAGCCAGTTGCCATTCATCAGCACTTCGTCGAGACCCCGTCCAAGGATGGTTGCGTAGAGAAAGACAAATAGTATCACCAGGATATTCAATGCCGCCTGTTCAACCCTCTTTCTCAGGATGACTAATCTGGACTCAGGCCCTGTCTCAAGCCTTTCCAGGCTTAGGAATGCACGCAACGCTACCCCTGAAAGACCCTGAAGGGAAAAGAGGTATAAGAGATCGATCTTTTTTATCGAGATGGGCAGTATGGCAATAAAAACTCCAAGGGCCATGAACGAGACAGTAGTCCCAACTGCAGTGTAAAAACGGGCATGGGTGTCCTTGGATCGAGAACTTCGGAGAAACATGTTGGAGACTGCGAATAGGCCTAGAAAGACAAATAAAGCGGAAAAAAATGGGATAAAAAGGAAGGAGCGCCCAATATCGATGGAATTGAGATAGATCAGTGCACCCCAGACGATCCACAGAAGGATGTTCATGATGGACACAAACCTTATAATGGGCATGACTGCACGCTTTTTGTAGAGATGAAACAAACAAAAGAGCACAGATATGGACATGGCAGAGGTCAGTGCATACATATAGTCTCTAAGTAGAACCTGTTGAACGAGATGGAGGCTTTCTTTGAGGTAGGACACCGGTTGGAACGTATACACGATGCAAGCATATACAACCCCATACATGATCTCCAATAACTGGGCGATGCCCATGTAGAGGGCAACAATCGTGAACACTAGGGCTGTAAACCACGAAAAGGGTGCAATAAAATTGAGAAAAATGGCGCCTAGAAACTGTAACGTGTTCCCAAGGCGTGGACCACCTGGAAGCAGGTAGTTTGAATGGCTCCTCAGGTGTCGCATCTGGGTCCTTGGCGAGAATCTCCGGTATCCAATATCACGGCCTGTCTCGTCGCCGTCTTCAGGACAATCATCGTCTGTGTCTTCAACAGGAAAGTCCCTCAAGGGAAACTGCCGCCAGCGCGTAGAAAAAAGGGGCCTGCTTCCTTCTCTAAAATGGAATGGGCATTCGAGGGAATCGTCCTCTTCCCCTGGCTCCCTTGCTGAGAGTAGTGCAGAAAGGCAACCTGCGATATAGCCCCCTCCAGAAACGCTCGTCATTATGTCCACATATCTGAGGATGCCAAGTCTTGAAAGCCCCTGAAGCACCCCCAAATTGAAGAGGGCAGAGCGGATGCCTCCCCCTGAAAGACTGAGGCCAAGAAGGCCCCACCTCGGATCAAGGGCCTCTTCCTCCCTTCCCTCCTCTTTCATGATCCTGGCCCTTCTTCGCCTTATGA
>WGBU01000179.1 GCA_015494155.1 Deltaproteobacteria bacterium
GGTTTAAAAAGTGCAACCACTCTTCAATGGCATCTTTTTTCCTGCCCTTGTACAAAGAGAGCCTTGCCTTAAGCTCAAGGAATACAGGGACCTTTGAGGCAATATTGGGGTCTGCCCTCTCCAATTTCTTCATCTCTCTCTCTATAAAGGAAATGTTCTGACCCCTTATGACAGAATCCAGGGCCAGAGAGATCCAGGCGGCCTTGGCAGATGTTGTGTCAGGATATTGACGAATGATCTCCTTTAGGAGTTGCCTCTTTTTTCGCGCCTCACCCTGTTCATCGTAGACCTGTAATATCTGCATAAGGGCCTCGTCTGCCCATTTACTATTGGAAAACTCCTTGGCGACTATCCTCCAGTGTGAGATGGCCTCTGGGATAAAGCCCGCCTCTTTATATGCAATACCAGTGAGATAATATGCCTCTGGGACGTGTTGAGATTCGGGATACTTAACTATAAAATCTTTTAATATCGCTATGATGTGCCATGCAGTCTTTTTTGCAGCAAAGGGGGTCTCTTCCCGTTCCTTCCAAAATATGTTTATTTCAGGGACGATTTGAGCCCAGGCCTTGTCAGCACTAACCCGAGGGGTCTTCCTGATCTTTTTCGCACCTATGGCTAAAGGACACATAAAAGCCAGGGCGATAACGGCGACAAAGAGACAGAGTGCCCAAACTGGCCTTTTTTGAACCGGTACTTGGATCATGCATCTTTAATCTGCAATACATGTACCAGAAAATTTGACAACTTTTTGACGCACATCAATCACCTGGGCCGACCTTGGGAAAGATCGGATTTTCCAACTCAAGCCTCAACAGCCTGGGTTCTAGATCGATCTCATGTTCAAGGTTCCAATACATGGAATGGAGCGTCCAAAAGCGCTCTAGGGAATTAAAAAAGAACTCCTTCATGCGGTCCACAAAGTGGCCATTTGAGATCACGAAGGCAATATCGCTGTTCATGGCCTGGAGAACCTCTCGTGTCGCCTGCAAGAGAATGCGTTGCCTAAGTTCGCTTGTCTCCTTTGGCTCCTGGCCGCGTCTCGTTGCCGCATCCCTCTTCATTACCTCAAATTCTCTCAAGGCTTCGTGGACGTGTCTATACATCCAAGAGACAGATCCATACATCCACTTGTCAAAGGTGCCCTTGTCGCCCCAAGAAGATGGCGTGATGTGCATGTCCTGATTCCTTGGATAACGTGATAGATAGCCTGAAGGCGTGATGAGTTCTGTCTCGTTCTGGTCGTAATACAACTTTTTCAACAAGAAATAGAGGAAATCTGGTCCTTCATACCAGTGATGGCCAAAGAGTTCTGCATCATACATGGCCACTACCAACGGCTTTTTCCAGAACCAGTTCTGTATGTAGTTGAAACGGAAGTTCCTGGCCTCCATGAAGTGTTGTGCATGGCTGGCCGCCTTTTCCAATGCCCACTGCCTGACGTATGGCTCTTTGTGGTCACTCTGTCGTGAGGTGATCCTGTTATACTTGAGGGGACCACCCTTTATGTGAAATTCTAGGTAATCGGGATCACCAGGATAGCCCTCTTCACCACTCCAGACCTGCTTGCCCGTCTCTGGGTCCCTGGCAAAACAGGCAACATTGGACCCCTTTATATAGACCGGTGCATGGGTACCGAAGGCGCTTGGACAATCGCCCTTTAAAACCGCGTGGGTCTCTACAAAGAAGTAACTTAGGCCAAATTCATCCAACACCCCCTCTATACCTGGTGTGTAGGCACATTCTGGAAGCCATATCCCATTGGGCCGTCTGCCAAAGGTGGCCTCATAGTCCTCCAGGGCCACCCGCACCTGGGATCGAAGGCCTTCTGGTGTCATGGTATAAAATGGGAGAAATCCATGGGTGGCGGCACAGGTGGAGATCTCCAAGAGGCCCTGTTCCTGAAAGTTCTTGAAGGCTCGGGTAAGATCGCCTCCATAACGGAGGAAGCAATTCCTGACCTCCATAAAGCGCTCTAGGTGCATCTTGGCAGTCTCATGGTAGTGAGGTGCCTCTCTCCAGGTGCGCTCAACCTCCAGTCTTGCAAGACTAATATGGGCCTCCATGTACCGCAGGAATTCTTCTTGGAGCATTGGGCAGCGCATCATGTTGGAAAGCGTGGGTGAGATGTCCATGGAGAGCCTAAAGTCCACCCCCTCTTCACAGAGCCTCTCCATCATGAGTATGAGGGGGACGTAGGTCTCGCGGACCGCCTCGTGGTACCACTCTTCTGGGAAGCCAAGAGGCTGCCACACCCCAGATGCACCATATGAGACCCTCCTCCTCAAAAAGGGCAGGTGTGCATGAAGATGAAAGATGAGTAGCCCCTTGGAAAACCTTGCAGTGTCCATCTTGGATTCGATGGGCCTACATGTGGGGTGGTCGAGCTTTTTTGCCACCTCTTTGTATTCTATGGGTAGGCCACCAGCCTCAGTTCGCATGGTCTGGACTGGGTTTGAGACAGGGGTAAGGGAGATAGTCCTCCCACTGGAAGATACTGCTATGATCTCGGCACGATATACCTTGTCTGGTTCCACATTGAGGTACCAGTTGTCGTGCATGTCCAGGTGGATCTCAACGTCCTTGTCTGGGTGATGGTACAGGTTCCCTGCAAAGTCGTGATAGACCTTTATATAGGCCTTAACTGTGCCCCCATCCCTTGAAAGCTCCCCTACGCGATCCTTGATGGTCTCTCTGTCTATATGCCAGTAGGCGTAGATCCTGTACTCATCAATGGGCATCAAGGTGATCCTGTTCTCTTCAAAGGGAATAGAACAGAAATTGGATTCCATGATCGGTCTAGAAAAGGTGCCTGGTCCCTTTTCACGGAGCACCAGCACTGCCCTGTAGGTCTTTCCCCTTTCGATGCCAGTAAACAGCCAGTCGGTGCTCCCTGGAATGATCTCTCGAACCTCATCACCACGCCACTCCACCTCACCACCTTGGTCGATGATGTAGAGTCTTATACTCAGATATACATCGTCCCAGCGAAGACCTTCCCGTTCTAACACCTCTTCCTGGATGGCCCCCCAGTCCTGCTCCTTTATAGACCAGTAGGCCCTCAACTGTACGGAATCCCCCTCCCATATCTCCCTTTTTAGCCTAAGGAGGCTCGGTTCTCCTGGATAGGTGAATGAGAGGGTGGCAAGGCGCCTTTCCCTTTCACCAGGCCTTATGGAGAGCCTAAAGATCTCCTTTAAAAAGGTCTCCCTACCATTTTTCCCCCTGGTCCAAACCTCGAGGGAGACCTCCTTCAGGCTCCCTAAGATGAGAAAGTGATCCACCATTCCAGGTGATACATATTCCTCAAGGGGGAGTTTGGCGACTTCATCTAGCCACCGTCTGATGTGTAGACAGACGTCGATGGAACTCTCCCAGTCTATATGAGATAGGGCCTTCACCTCATCTTTGATGGTATCCCAGTCTATGTCTTGCCAGTATAGGTGGTGACGTCTCTCGTTTTCAGAGACCAGTTTAACCGTGGGAGTGTAGTAAAACGTGGAGTCCATTCTGAGGGAGAGCCTCTTTTTTGAAAACAACTCCACGTGGAGGAGGCCACCCCTTTGAGGCAAATGGCACTCTGTACTGCTCAGATGAGAGACACACTTTTCCAAGAAAAAGTCGTTTTCCTCTGAACGTATCCTCAAATAAAGGTCCTCTTCGAGGAAATTGACCCGTCTATTAACCTGGTCTTCATCCCAAGAAATCCAGGCCAACTCGCCACTTGCGCGTATTTCTATGGAACCTTCCCTCTTTATTAGATTAAAGAAATTTTTATTTATCATTTTCCCATCCGCCTACAAGGTGCATGTGTATGTGAAATACCAATTGGCCGCCTCCCCTTTCCACATTGATTATCAGCCTGTATCCCGACTCATTAACACCAAAGTCTTTGGCAAGCCCCTTGGCCACTAGGACCATCTTTCCAATGAGCGGTGCGTCGCTCTCATCCAAGGCATTTACTGTTGGGATATGTTTCTTGGGCACCACTAGAAGGTGTATAGGTGCCTGGGGATGGATATCCTTAAATGCCACTATCTCATCGTCATCATATACAAATTGTGTCTCTATATCTCCTTTTATTATCTTACAAAAGATGCACTCATCTGACATGATGACCTCCTATAGAATAGACAGTCGTGCTATGCCTGTGTTAATCACCTTTTCCCCTGCCCCATCAAAATCCACTGCTATCTTCTCACCACCAAGGACTCGCACTATGGTCCCAGGGCCAAAGATGGTATGCCTTACCCTGGTGCCCACTGAAAAGGGCCCACCTTTGTTGGAGACCGTACTGGTACCGTGATGGGCAGGGTCTTGTCTCCTACCACTCTTCCAACGCCTAAAAAGACCAGGTGGTATCTCTTCGATGAAACGCGAGGCCTTCCCAGGAATGACACCACCTCCAGATACATTGATCCATCTAGGATAGACAAAATAGAGTGTATCCTTGGCCCTAGTAGATGCCACATAGAAGAGCCGCCTCTCTTCTTCTAGTTCCTCATCGCGTTCTAGCGCCATGGGAGACGGGAACCTCCCCTCTACCAATGATATAATGAATACCACCTTCCACTCAAGGCCCTTTGCAGAATGTACAGTGGAAAGACACACACAGTCTCGTTTACCATAGGCCTCTTCTTCGTCTGGTGGGTCTAGGGCCATCTCTGCCAGAAATTCCCCAACATCCTTAAAATTCCCTGCTATGACAGAGACCTCCTTTAGCTCCTGCAATCTCCTGGGGTAATCGTCTGGAAACTTGGACTGTAAAAAGGGTTCATAGAGGTGGATGAGCTCTGTTATAAGCGAGTCAAGCCCTTCATCCTTGCTCCAAATGGTCTTTAATCTAGAGACGAGTTCCTTTAGAGGGGATGCCCACCTTGCCCTGCTCTTTAGACCAAGTATTGCCTCAAATGGGTCTTGGGCATGCATCATTAACTCATATATCTTCTCGACGCCCCTTTCCCCGAGCCCGGGAATCAGTGTGAAGACCCTCTTTAGGGCAATGATATCCAAGGGATTGACCAGGAGCTTAACAAAAGAAATGAGGTCCTTTATGTGGGCGCCTTCAAGGAGCTTAAGTCCTCCCCTTTTCACATATTCGATGTTATAGCGATTCAAAAGCCCTTCCAATTGAAATGAATGGAACCCAGCCCTAAAAAGTATTGCAATCTCAGATGGTTCTACCCCCAACATGAAGAGTTCCCTTATCCTGGCCACCACAAACTCTGCCTGGTCGTTTTCATCCATTGCCTCATACAAGATCGGCGGGTCCCCGCCACGCCTCACTGCCACCAGGCGTTTTGTAAACTTTTCCTGTGCATTGGCTATGATGGCATTGGTACAGTCTAGATTTGGCTGGTGGGTCCGATAGTTTCGCTCGAGTTTGATCACCTTTGTACCTGGAAACATGTTGGGGAATTCCAATATGTTTTTGAAATTGGCGCCCCTAAAAGAGTATATGCTCTGTGCATCGTCTCCTACGGCCATGACATTGTTGTGGGTAGATGCCATGAGCCTAACAAGCTCTGCCTGGACCAGGTTCGTATCCTGGTATTCATCCACCATGATAAAGCCATATCTCCTAGAGACCATCTCCCTTATGTCGGGCTCAGTATCCAGGATGCGTTTCCAGTTGACCAGGAGATCGTCGTAGTCCATCAGGGCATGACGCCTCTTATATTCAGTGTAGGCGTCAAAAAGGGTATCCAAGACCGGTGCCAGGTGGACGAGGTGTGGATATCCCCTGGTCAATACCCATCTCGTGTCCCTCATGCAGTTTACCTTTTTTGAACAGATGGTGGCGAGCGCACTCTTTTTGGGAAAGGTGCTCCCCTCCTTCTTCAAATTGAGCTCCCGGGCGAGGTGGGTGAGTATGTCCTCTATGTCGCGTCTGTCTAAGACCGTGAAGTTGGATGGATACCCCAAAACCCCTCCAAACTGTCTTAGCTGGAGATAACAAAAGGAGTGGAAGGTACCGCCGTTAACAAGCATGGACTCTGGCCCCACAAGCTCACTTGCCCGGTTGAGCATCTCTTGGGCTGCCTTTCTGGTAAATGTCAATAGGAGTATGTTTCTTGGATCAACACCCTGCTCCATGAGATAGGCCACCCTATAGACCAGGGTCCTGGTCTTCCCACTGCCAGCACCGGCAATCACCAATACAGGGCCATCAATGGTCTGAACCGCCTCTAGTTGCTCTGGGTTCAGGTGGGCGGAAAAGTCTATGTTGGTCACTCCCTTCCACCTCCAAGGGCGCTGTCCTCTAGTTCCTTAAGAGGAATGTGGAGGGGCAGGATAAAGTAGAAATTGTTGCCCAGACGCACTGGTTCATACCCTACTACTCCCCCATGGACCTCCACCACCTTTTTTACAAAGTGTAGTCCATGGCCCACGCCGTGGCGGGACTCCTGGGCATCTGGGGTGCGAAAGCCCTCGTCAAATAGGTGTTCTGCATACTCTGGGGGGATGTGTGGTCCAGTGGTGAATACATTGAACTTGATGCCGGGCTTTCCTGGACCAAAAAAATCTGGGATCACCTCCCTACCATATGCCATGAACTTTACAGGTTCACCATGTTCGTTCAAGACCTCCTTGCAATACTTCTCTGCATTGGAGAATAGGTTGGCATAGACCTGGGAGATTAGCCCTACGTCCACCATGAGTGGTATGTCTTCTTCGTCTGGAATGCCGCCCATGAGATCGTCGATCCTTATGCCCTGGCGTTCAAGGCGCGACCTATAGCGTTCTAGCTGTGGATCTATTACCTCCTTCTTGAATCGACACATCCTGCGCCTGAGTACGAGGTGTCCCTTTTCAAAGTGATCCCTTCTAAGAAGACTCTCCAAAAAGAGGCTCGTATTCTTGTAGTGCTTTTCTAGCTCCTTATATTGTTCCAGGAGGTCGGAATAGAGGGCAAAGATCCGTTCTTCCACCTTCTCCAGTTCACCTACGTGTGGGCAGCCCTTTTTTTTGTGTGCTTCTATCTTCTCGTGGAGAATAGAGTGAATCTCTTTGGCATCATTTAACTTTTTATTGAGCCCATTCAAAAATACCTTGTATCTGAGGTTTGGGACGAGGACATTGTGTTCGATATCGGCCACAAGGGTGTTTACGAATTTTATGTGTTCCTCATTCTGTTTAACAATGAGCTTATAATGGAGATTGTAGCCAATACGATTGGCGTATTTCTCAAAGAAGAGTTTGTCCTTTTCGTCAAGGCGCGATAGGGGAAATACCTCGAACATCCCTATCACTTCTTCTGCCTTCTGGAGTGGCCTGTGGACAAAGAGGCGCCTGTTTCCCTTGATGGGTGCGACAAAGGAGTCGTGGACCTCATAGGAGGTATCCCTTATCTCGATCCCCTTTGGAGTGGGCATACCACAGACCTCCAGTCCGTTCAAAGAGTCACAGGCCGCCTCAAGGCGGCCACTCTCCTGGGACACAAGGTATAGGCAACAGTCAACTCCGAGGAACTCTTTGGGTACAAAGACCGCTACCCTATAAAAATTTTCAAGGGTCTCAAACTCCTGGGCCAGGTCGAAAAAGGCCCTGAGTGTCCTACCCTGTGTCCTTGAAAAGTTGTATTTGGCATAGTCTTCCTTTTTTTTTCGGATCCTCGCAAGTACAGTGGCGAGGCTTGGGGGATCTGTGGGGCAATAAATATTCATGAACTAAAGGCCTTTTCCATCTCCTGGACTATGGCGCTAATGGTGGCGCGATCTGGCTCTATAGAACATCTCACGCCATATTTTTCAAGTGTCTTTGTGGTAATGGGGCCAATGGATGCGATCTTTGCCCTAGAGAATATCTCTTTTCTCACGTCCTCCGGACAAAGTTTCATAAAATTCTCAACAGTAGATGAACTGGTGAATACAATACAGTCTATCCGTTTACCCCTCAGGGCATCCCTCTCCTCTGGGGTAAGTTCTGGCAATTGTGTACGGTATGTGATTACGCCATCCACAATATAGCCAAGCTCTTTAAGGCTACTTTCAAGCCCAGGTCTCACACGTTCTGCCCTGGGGTACAATATCCTACTCTCACTAGTGGTCACCTTATCCAACCCTTTAAATGCCTTAAGGAGACCTTCTTGTTGAAATTTGTCTGGGATGAGGTCGGGCTCTATGCCCAAGCCCCTTAAAAAACGCGCCGTTGCCTCCCCAACAACGGCAATCTTGGCACTTCCCAGTACCCTGATGTCTCTTCCTAGCTCCCTAGCCCTCCTGAGAAAGAATTTTACTGCATTTACACTGGTAAATATGATCCACTTGTATTTTCCTATATTTTTAATGGCCTCGTCAAGGGGTGATAGGTCTTCCGGCCACACCTGTTCTATAACAGGGTATTCTATACACTTTGCGCCCCGCCTCTCGAGCAGAGAGACCAGTTCACTCGCCTGATCCCTTGAGCGCGTAACAACAACCCTTTTCCCCAATAGCGGGCTCTTCTCGAACCAGGCGATCTCACGCCTCAGTGCGGCAACGTCCCCCACCACTACAATGGCAGGCGGCTTTATTCCAGCCTCCTTGACCCGTTCGGCAATGTCCTCAAGGGTGCCATCAATGGAGACGTGGTCTGGGGTGGTGCCCCAACGGATCACTGCAACTGGAGTCTTGGGAGATCGACCAAATCTTATGAGATTTTCTGCGATCTTTGGAAGATTCTTAATCCCCATGAGAAACACCAGGGTACCAACACCCTTGGCTAGTCCCTCCCAATCTACATCTGCATCCTTTTCATCACTCCTGTGGCCTGTGATAAAGGCTACTGAAGCAGTGTATGACCTGTGGGTAAGGGGGATGCCCGCATAGGCAGGCACTGCAATGGCACTGGTAACACCTGGGACGATCTCAAAGGGTATGCCCTCTTTGGCCAGGACCTGTGCCTCTTCTCCTCCACGGCCAAATATGAAAGGATCTCCGCCCTTTAGCCTCACCACAAGATTGCCCTCACGGGCCTTTTCCAATATGATCTTGTTGATCCCCTCTTGATCCACAGTGTGTCTGCCAGTACGCTTTCCCACATATATCTTCTCTGCATCTGGGGATGCATATTTGAGCAACCTTGGATTGGCGAGCCTGTCGTAGATCACCACATCTGCCTGTTCCAACACCTCTTTACCCTTCAAGGTAAAAAGCCCCGGGTCACCGGGGCCTGCTCCCACAAGATATACAAATCCGGTTCTCTCTCTATTGCGCTTCATATACCTCTTTTAATATCTCCCTTCCGCCTGCATCGAGGATCTCTCTTCCAAGTTCATCGCCCACCCTTTCGGGGTCGCTTCTCTTACCGCGTCTCTTCCTGCGTATTAAACGCTCACCCCTTTCATCTGCCACAAAGCCCTCAAGTTCGATCTCGTCACCGTCGAGTGTAGCAAAGGCACCAATGGGTACCTGGCACCCTCCCTCAAGCCTTGCAAGAAACGCCCTCTCAGCACGCACCCTGACAGACGTCTCCCCGTGGTTAAGGGCACTTAAGATTTCCCTGGTCTCCTCATCACCTGTACGGAATTCAATACCCAGCGCTCCTTGACCGATGGCAGGCAGTATGAGTTCAGGTGCAATGATCTCTGTAATCCTGTCTGCGAGCCCCATGCGGTTTAACCCTGCCACTGCCAACAAAATGGCATCGTACTGGCCCTCGTCCAACTTTTTTAGCCTGGTATCGAGATTCCCCCTGAGATTCTCTATGGTGAGATCTGGCCTCACAGCCCTAAGTTGAGCCATCCTCCTTAGACTACTCGTGCCCACCCGTGCACCTTCTGGGAGTCCCTTTAACCCTGCACCACTTTTTGAGATGAGGGCGTCGCGAGGGTCCTCCCGCTCTGGAAACACAGAGACCTCCAACCCTTTGGGCAATTCGGTTGGTACATCCTTTAGGCTGTGGACAGCAAAGTCGATGCGCCCATCCAAGAGGGCCTCCTCGATCTCCTTCACAAACAGACCCTTTCCCCCTACCTTTGCAAGGGGCACATCGAGGATCTTATCACCCTTAGTGGTCACCTTAACTAGTTCGACTTCTACGTCTGGAAAACGCGATTCGATCTCTTTCTTCACCCAGTTACTCTGGGTGAGGGCAAGTTTGCTCTTTCTGGTCCCTAGGCGAAGTATCACCTTCTCAACCTCCACAGCTACTACAGCTTGAACTGGTGCAGCCTGAACAACCATTTGTGGCCTTCTTGCCCGTACCTACAAATGTTGCTCCAGACTTAAAGGCAAATGCAGACATCTTTTTTGTGCACTTATTTGA
>WGBU01000180.1 GCA_015494155.1 Deltaproteobacteria bacterium
CTCACTGCCTCATCCACAGCGCAGCAGGCCATGTGATAGGTATCTAGGTCGCTATATTTTGGACAGATGCCGTGGGAGACTACAAGGCCCTCAAAGGACTCGAGATCGGGCCTTAGCACTGCTGCATCGCTAGGCCCGTCGCACTGATCCCCAGTAAGGGGCTTTACCACACTCCCTCCCTGGACCTCATGGTCATACTGGCGCACAACGTACTCTTTGCTGCACACGTTATACTGACCTAGTACTGCCTTTAATTCAGCCCCCAGATCCTCTGGTTCTCTAAAATCGGGCTCCCCGTGGGATGGGGCCTTCCACTTGGCCACAAGCTCCAGTTGTGGCACGCCATTGTGCACGAAATCGAGGTCCATATAGGCAATAGTCTTTCCATTGTAGAGGCAGTGGAACATACCGCTGTCTGTAAATTTACCCAGGACAGTGGACTCGACCCCCATCTTTTGGGACAACTCCAGGAATTCCTCGAGTTTTTCCTGGGGCACGGCCACAGTCATCCTCTCCTGTGCCTCAGATAGCATGATCTCCCAGGGCTGGAGGCCTGCATACTTGAGGGGTGCACGGTCTAGGTGGAGTTCAAACCCACCTGCCTCCTGTGCCATCTCACCTACAGAGGATGAGAGCCCCCCTGCCCCATTGTCGGTTATGGAATTGTAGAGGCAAAGGTCCCGTGCTCTAAGTAGAAAGTCTGTCATCTTCTTCTGGGTGATGGGGTCTCCAATCTGGACTGCCGTTGCAGGTGAGCCCTCGTGGAGTTCCTCAGATGAGAAAGTGGCGCCATGGATTCCATCCTTTCCAATACGCCCGCCACACATCACTATGGCATCCCCTGGGCGCGCCTTCTTCTCATAGCCTTTGCGGTTACAGATCTCCTTTGGAATCACACCACCTGTGCCACAAAAGACCAGGGGCTTTCCCACATAGCGCTCGTCAAAGAGGATCGAACCATTCACAGTGGGGATTCCACTCTGGTTGCCGCCATGCTCAACCCCCTCACGCACCCCCTCAAAGATGCGCTTTGGGTGGAGGAGCCCCTTGGGTAGCTCCTTTTTATAGTCGGGTGGGCCAAAGCAAAAGACGTCTGTATTAAAGACGAGTTTTGCGCCAAGGCCCGTGCCAAAGGGGTCTCTATTTACACCTACTATCCCTGTGAGCGCCCCACCGTAAGGGTCCAGGGCAGATGGACTGTTGTGCGTCTCCACCTTGAAGGCGACCCCATATTTGTCGTTGATGGAAATGACTCCTGCATTGTCCTTAAAGACAGATAGACAAAAGTCCTTTTCTCCCTTCTCTCGCCTTATCTTGTCTGTGGCGCCCTTTATATATGTATTGAAAAGACTATTTATCTCCCGAACCTCTCCCTTTTCATCTGTATAGGTGATCTTGGCATTAAAGATCTTGTGTTTACAGTGTTCGGACCAGGTCTGTGCTAGCACCTCTAATTCCACGTCTGTGACCTTGGATGAGAGCCCCACCTTTTTCCTGGCCTCCAGCACCTCTGGCCTGTTAAAATAGGCCCTGATCTCATGCATTTCATTTAGGTTTAAGGCAAGGACCCTGGATGAAGAGAGCGCCTTTAACTCCTCATCTGTCATGGCTGAGAGGTCAAACTCTTCCACTACCACCTCGCTCTCATCTGTAACCTTGGGGATAAAATAAAATGGCCCATCCTTTCCAAAGCTGCCCTCAAGCTCCCCCCTCTCGACCACAATGGACCTCTCTATGAGGTCATTACAGAGGAGGCCCGAGGATATCCTCTCTGCCTCTTCCCTGGTTATATCTCCACTGAAGAGATAGGACTTTGCAGTATAGACTGCCTCGCCTTCCACCAATCTCCTCTTTAAAAAGCTCTGGACAGCCTCTTTGGCCACCCTTCCCTCATTGTCTGTGACACCAGGGCGAAAACCCACCTCTATCATCCAGTCCCACTCAAAGTCCAATTGTAGTCCAAGGGGCCTGTCCACCGAATAGATTGCAGTGACTGGGTCTGAAAAGGCACTTTCGATCAGTTCCACGAGCGGTGCTCCATTTAGGTCTATATCAATGAGATAGACCTTTAATGTCCTACAACCCCGAACTCCTTCAATGCCCAGGTCCTCGCGGGTTCTTTTGAGGACCTTTTCTCCCAGTGCATCCCTAAGATCTTCCCTAAGAGCAACCTCAAGTCTTATGGCCATGTTTTATCCCTACCTTCGCACAAGATGATTGATTTAGTTTTGGCATTTTAGTATCGTTTTCCCCATTGTAAAGGAGCAGAAACGGTGCTGATCAACAAGCTAATCGTGAAAGAATTCCTATTCCCCTTTGGGATAGCCCTCTTCTCAGTGCTCTCCATATTGCTTTTGGGGCGCATCGTTCCTCTGCTCGAATTCTTTGTGCGCGCAGGGGCTGGCATTGGAGATCTCCTAAAGACCGTCATGCTCTTTATGCCCCTTTTTCTACAATTTGCCCTCCCTATGGCAGGGCTCTTTGGGCTCCTCATATGCTTTGTAAAGCTCACACAGTCAAACGAGGTGATCGGCCTTTTCGCCATTGGCATCCCGCCTAGGGCGATCCTAAGACCCGTCCTATTGCTATCTTTCCTTCTCTTAATCTCAACTCTCTTCATATCCACCACACTGGTCCCCCACTCAAAATTCGTGGCCAGGCAATTTTTAAAAGATCTTGGGGAAAACAAGCTTTACACGGGGATTCCAGAAGGTCGTTTTGTGGAGTTGACCAAGGGGCTCGTACTCTTTGCCAACAAGAACAGAAAACAGGGAAAGAGACTTAAAGGCGTATTTATTTGGGATTACAGAGAAAAATCTACTCCATTTATCGTCTATGCCCAAAAGGGCACTATCCTGGGGGACGAATCCACCCACTCCATCTTACTAAGGTTGAAAAATGGCGCAATTTATCGCGAGTCAAAGGACCTATATACCACCGACATACTCACATTTAAGGAATACTCTCTAACAGTGGGTTTCGAGGAAACGGTCCACAGAAAGAGCCGAGGGGAGATGAAGGTAGGTGAGCTCTTGGACAACATCGATAAAAAGGAGATCTCCACACAGAAGCGAAAAAAGTATATATCCGAGTTGATCAGGCGCTTCATGTTGCCCATTGGGGCATTTCTGTTGTCTATCCTTGCAGCGCCCCTAGGCATCTTTTTTGGACGTTCGGGTATGTCCATGGGGATAGCCCTTGGTATATCGTCTTTTCTTGGCTACTATCTCGTCACAACCCTCTGTACCAATCTCTATGAGACCAATGCCGTGGGTAGCGCCCTCATACTATCGCTCCCCAATCTCATACTCACTGCCTTTGCCCTGTTTCTCTGGAGGACCCTGTTTAAGAAAGGACCAGTGCTACTACCATGAAGATACTCGACCGCTACATCGTGAGGGGTTTTTTACAGTGCTTTTTCCTAGTGCTCCCGTCACTGGTTGGCATATACCTATTGGTAGATCTATTTGAGAAGATAGATGAATTTATTGAACAAAAGGCCCCTGTGGTAGATACCTTTGCATTTTTCACGTTGAGGCTCCCACAGATCGCCTTTGATCTATTCCCCGTCTCTGTCTTGTTCGCAGGCATCATATTCTTTTCCCTCATAATAAAAAATAGAGAGTATGTGGCACTAGAGGCAGTGGGTATCCCTCCTGCTAGGATAATAAGGCCGCCTTTAATCACTGGGGCACTCATGGCCCTTGCTCTATTGATCTTCCATGCATGGGTGGTGGGGCCATCCAATCTCGCGGCAAAACACATCTGGGATCAAGAGATAGAAAAGGTCCCATCTTTTGGATCGAGTAGTGGGACAAATTTCTTTAGGGGCAAGGGCACCATCTGGTCCTTCAGACAGGCTGGTGGCACAGGTGGGCTACTTTTTGATGTAACCTTAGTGATCTTTGACAAAGAATATGAACTTAAAACAATCTTGAGGTCCAAAGAGGCCCATTATTCCAAGGGGCGATGGCACTTTAGCCAAGGCACTGTGCAACACTTCAAAAGTGGAAAGGTCCAGGCCATAAGCCCTTTTTCTACTATGGATCTCGCACTACCCGATAACCCAGAGACCTTTTCTAGGTTCTTTACTGCCCCAAAGGACATGGGGCTTGTTGAGCTCGCCAAGACCATCTTGGAGCTAAAGGATATGGGCATTTATGATAGGGAGGCAGAGTCCATCTTTTGGAACAGGTTGTTTTACCCCTTCTTTGGAGTGGCCCTCCTCTACTTTGGGCTCAGACTGCTCACCCTGTTTCAACAGGGAGGGCTTGGACTTGGGATGCTCATCGGTCTTATAGTCTCATTCACTGGATGGGCGTTTTGGAACCTCTTTTGCAGTTGGGGCGAGACGGGTTACATTAGTCCAGTTCTTCCGCCAATAATAATTTTGTCTACTTTTTTAATAATCTCACACATAATTTCGTCAAAATGGAGGATCAGCCCATGGAGATAAAGGACAAAAAATCTCACGCCCTCGAGATCTTGAGACGTTTAGAAGAAATGTATCCCCATGCCAAAATCGCCCTCAACTTCAATGATCCATACCAGTTATTGGTGGCAGTGGTGCTCAGTGCCCAGTGCACAGACAAGAGGGTGAATGAAGTTACACCAAAGGTCTTTGAACGATTTCCCACTCCAGAGGCCATGGCCAATGCACCGGTGGAGGAAATTGAAGAGCTGATTAGGCCCACCGGATTCTTTCGAAACAAGGCCAAGAACTTGAAGGCAGCGTGCAAGATGATTGTGGAAGAATTTGGGGGCGAGGTCCCACGGACCATGGAAGAGATGCTCAAGCTACCTGGTGTGGCACGAAAGACGGCCAACTGTGTGCTCTACAGTGCCTATGGAGAGATCAGTGGTATAGCAGTAGATACACATGTAAAGCGCCTCTCAAAGAGACTGGGCCTCACCAAACATGACAATCCAGACAAAATAGAAAGGGACCTCATGGAACTTATCCCCAGGGAAAAGTGGGGTGAGTTCTCGTTTGCACTCATCCGGCATGGAAGAGAGGTCTGCAAGGCGAGAAGGCCGCTTTGCGATAAATGCGGACTAAATGACATTTGTCCCAGTGCCTTTAAGACTGGCCCCAAATGATTATCCCATGTTGCATCTTGCATTTAAAGACTTACATGGTATATAGATGCCACACATAAAGCGCCCGTAGCTCAGCTGGATAGAGCGCCGGACTACGAATCCGTAGGTCGGGAGTTCGAATCTCTCCGGGCGCGCCAG
>WGBU01000181.1 GCA_015494155.1 Deltaproteobacteria bacterium
GATGGGACCCCAAGCCATAGATTCGTAAAGAAATCAGAGGGGCTAAGGCTACGCAGTGCCTCTATAAAGGCACCGAAATCAATGCCTCCCACTAGCTCCTTTGCCTTATCAAATATCCCGTAGAAATCCATGTCCATGCCCTTTACCTATTAAACACGTATGTTATTTTGTCCCCTATGCCATACTCTCAAATCCTAGCCCTTATCGTGGCCCTGTCCCTAATAGTAAGTGCCCCCTTAGAGGCACCTACCCTGAGCCCTCTCATAATAGCAGCAATCTGGTTGTCCAAGGTCCTCTTTTGGTATGGATTCATATTCATATGGACTCGGAAAAATGAGAGATTGTCTCGTATACTGCCAGATCGAATAGTATGGTTTTCAAATATACTTATTTTCATAGATCTTTTTGTATTAAATGGCAAATGGTTCTTCCCCCATCCACATGGCCTTGAAAGAGTTGGTACTTTTAATGAGATTATCGGACTCTTTCTCTATTTTCTTTATATAATAATTGGATGGGCAGCACTTTGGCGTGCCTCTCCCCAAATAAGGGAAGCCTTCCCCCAGCAGCGCCATTTCATTGTGGAAAAAGGGCGTCTCATCTTACCTGCTCTGGTCCCCTATGTCGTGGCTGGTGTGATCAGCGACCTCATTACAAGAATAGGTGTGGCCCATTCCGAGATTTTCTTCACTTTGGTATTTATTGCCACCATTGCTGTGGTCTTACCACCTGCTACTTGTAAAATCTGGGGTTGTACACCGCTTCCTGCATCCCCACTCAGAGGAGAGATAGAAGCCTTCTTGTTGAAAAGAAGACAAAGGGTGCGCGAAATTATGCTATGGCCTGCAGAGGGTCTTGGGGTTTGTACAGCGGCTGTCCTCGGTATCATACCCCAGTTTAGATACATTCTCCTCACACCGTGTCTCCTCCAATTCCTAAACATTGATGAAATAAAGGCAGTACTTGCTCACGAGATGCAACATATCAAGAAGAGACATATGATCTGGTACGTAATATTTCTCCTATCATATGTTGCAATAATCTATCGTCTGCTCGACCCAGTGTGGGCCTTTTTGCTTACAAAAAAGTGGTTCCTTGAGATGTTCATTAAGGCCCAAAACGATGCCATCTACTTCGGTCTTTTAACAGTCATCCCCTTCACCTTGAGTTTTATCCTCTATTTTAGATTCATAATGGGCTATTTCATGAGAAACTTTGAGAGAGAGGCAGATGCAGCCATCTTTGAAACAGATGGACACCCCATGAATATGATCAGTGCCCTTGAAAAGGTGGCCTATTTAGCGGGGAACATAAGGGAAAATCCCAGTTGGCACCATTATAGCATAAAAGAACGAGTAGAATTTCTGGATAGGGCATATCATAACCCAGATGAGCTGGAAAGATTCAAAAAAAAGATCGATAGACTGAAAGTGCTCTTCCTGGTTGCTACGACGTTTCTCGTTGCGCTTCCTAGCATATTACCTAAAGACACATGGCAGACCCAGGCAAAGGAAAATCTCACAAGTATCATAATAGATCAACTCATAAAGAAAGAAGGGGAGTCGCCAGACGTGTATGCAGCAATTGGTGGTATATTTCTTGAAAAAGGGGATTATGAACGGGCAGAGCACTATCTAAAAGAGGCCATGAGGCTTGCACCCAAGGCCCCAGACGTGCTGAATAACCTTGCTTGGCTCTACGCCACCAGCAAGGACCCAAGATTTTTTAGGCCCAAGCTCTCTCTAAGATTGGCAAAGTTGGCATTTCAGCAGAAAAAGGCGCCATATATCATGGACACCCTTGCAGAGGCCTATTTTGTGAATGGATACATAAAAGAGGCGATCCTCTTAGAAAAGCAGATAGTAAGCCTAAACCCTCCAAGACGCAGATACTATGAAGGACAGCTTAAACGGTTTATGTCGGAGCTAACTAGGCGTCAATAGCCTCTCTGTTTACCTTTTCATTGTCTAACTTCTTTTTTATGAGCTCCAATATGTCACTGAGTCTGAAGGGCTTTTTTATATAATCGATCTTAGACTCCATGAGAAATTTTCTGGTTCGGTCATCACACGTGACCCCAGTGGAGTATATGATCTTTTTGAGATAAGAGGGATCAAGTTCTCTAAGCCTGTGATAGAGGGCAATGCCATCTAACCCTGGCATGCGAATATCTGATATTATAAGGTCAAAATCACCATCCTTGATGAAATTAAGTGCCTCGTCCCCATTTTTTGCCCACCTAACATAATAGTCTTTGCCCAACACCTCGGCCAGCAGGTTGGCTATTTCCGCCTCGTCTTCCACTATGAGTATCCTTTGCCTAGTTGGACGTTCCTCAGACTTAATAGTATCAATAGACGGGGAAACATCTTTTTCTGTGACTTCCTCTGTCTGGGATGCTGGGAGTAAGATAGAAAATCGGGTCCCAGTACCATTACAACATACTGCAATGTCACCGCCATGTTCCTTAATTATACCATAACATATACTTAGCCCTAGGCCAGTGCCTTTACCGCTTCCCTTTGTAGAGAAAAATGGATCAAAAATGCGCGACACCATATGGGGTGGGATACCAGGGCCAGTATCCTCTATAGTGATGGCCACTTGATCATCGAACATGGTGGTGCTTATCCTGATCTGTCCACTCCCTCCCAGGGCCTCAAAGGCATTTTTGATGATATTTGAGAACACCTGTTCAAGCTGTAAGGGATCTCCTTTTACTAGTGGTAGGTTTGGGTCGAGGTCTTGGAGGATTACTACATCGCTCCCCCTGAATGAGGCCGCCACAAGGTCTTTTGAGGTTTCTAAGAGTTGATTGATGTCACATGGGCCAACCTTTGGCTTCTCTTGTCTGGAAAATATGAGCAGGCTCTCAACTATCCCTTTTGCTCCCAAAGCAGCACTAAATACAATACTGAGTTTTCTCTTTATCTCCTCAGGTAGTTCTTCCTTGGTGAGCATATCTATGTAGGCGAGGATTGGGGTGAGCTTATTATTGAGTTCATGGGCAATTCCCGCGACCATCTCCCCCATTAGGGCCAATTTTTCAGCCCGAACTAGCTGTTGCCACAGCTTTTTCCTCTCACTTATGTCCCTCACAAGGCCAATATTTTTACCACCA